>JAFSWV010000215.1 GCA_017444325.1 bacterium
TCCCTTTCCTTTAGGTGCGAGAGTTTTCCGTAAGGCTCGTATTTTTCGATGGAGAAATAGACGCTGCCGTCTTCGCCCTGGTAAGCGATGCCCTTGTCCATAAGTATCTGGATAAGGTCGAGCATCTCCTTTATGTGGTCGGTGGCGCGGGGCGTCACTTCCGGCGGCTGGACTCTTAGAGCCTTGCAGTCTTCAAAGAAGCACTGGGCGTATCTTTCCGTAAAGACCCTGAGATCCGTCCCCTCCTTCCTCGAGTCGCGGATGGTCTTGTCGTCCACGTCGGTGATGTTCATAACGTGCTTGACCTCGTAGCCCCTTGACCTTAGCCAGCGCTTGGCCAGGTCGTAAGTCAGAATAGCCCTGAAGTTGCCTATGTGCGCGAAATTATAGACCGTGGGCCCGCAGGTGTACATCGTCACCTTGCCCTTTTCCAGTTCCTTGAACTCTTCTTTTCTTCTAGTTTCTGTGTTGGTAAAACTTATCATATCACTCCTTATATATCTCTATTATACCTTTTACCGCCAAACAAAAAAAGCCGGCGCGCGGGCGCCGGCTTTTCCAAGACCAATTTTAGCCGAATTATTTCTTGTTGGCGTAAAAAGCCTTGATGTTGGGAAGCAGATATTCCGTGAAAGCGGAGCGCAGCGTGTGCGTCGGCTTGTAGCCCCAGTCTTTCCTAGCCGCTTCGTCGTTGACGTCTTCCGGCCAGGTCTCGACTATGCCCTGGCGCGCCACGTCGGGATTGAAGGTCGTTTCCGGCGCTTCGGGGAAGCTTTCCCTCACCAGCTCGTAGATCTCGCCGGCTGTGCAGGCGAAACCGCCGATGTTGTAAACGCGTCTCGTCAGCTTCTCGGCGGGGGCGTTGCTAAGGTCGAGAAGGGCCTGGATCGCTTCCGGCATGGTGATGAAGGGGATCTTGGCGCTTTCCCTGACGAAGCAGTTGTACTTTTCGCCCTTGGCCGCGGCGTGGATCATTTCGGGAGCGTAGTCGCTCGTTCCGCCGGTGGGCAGAGTGAAAGCGGAGATGACGCCCGGGAAGCGGATGCAGCGGAAATCAAGGCCGTAGTCGCGCTTTCTGGGATCGTCTTTGAGCTGCATATAATTGAAGGTATAGTAGCTGCCGAGGTGTTCGCAGGCGAGCTTGTTGCAGCCGTACATCGTCGTCGGGGTGACGAACTGGTCTTCGCTGACGAAGGGGTTCGTAGCTTTCACTTCCAGGTTCGGCAAACCGTACACGGCGATGGTGGAGCAGAACATCACTTTCACGCGGATGTGGTTTTTCTCCGCCTGCCTGACGGCGCGGTCCAGGACGCCCACGGTGCCCATAACGTTAATGTTGCAGGCCTTGGCGGGAATGCGTTCCGAGCTGGTGGAGAGCAACGCAGCCAGATGATAGATCTGGTCGAAATCGTAATTCTCGAAAATCTCATCGACGCCTTCTTTGCCCATGAGGTCCAACCTGTAGGCTTTTTCGACCATGGGGACGAGCGTGGGGTCGAGATCGTTAAGGTCTAAAGTGATGATCTTAGTGCCCTGGGCATAGAGCTTGGAGATCAGACCGTGTCCGAATTCTCCGTTGGCGCCCGTAATAAGAGTGTAGTAACTCATGAAAGTGCTCCTTTTTTAAATTTATGCTGGATATTCTAGCACAAATCCGTCGCGGTTAAAAGAGGGGTTTATACAAATAGCAATGTTTCACAGGAAAATTTTATCCTTCCCTTGATTTTGGTACTATGAGTTGGAATCCCTCATAACGACAAGCAATAAGGACAAATCATGAAAAAAGCCTTCCTGCTTTTGCTTACGCTGACCTTCGGCGTTTTCGCTTCCGATTCGCTCCCCGCCGATAAAGAGCAGCTTACGACCGCTTTTTTGGACCCTGCCAACGGCTACATAAGCTTCTGGATGCAGGCTCCCTGGGACGGCAACGACGGCAAGCAGCACGCAATCATGGCTATCGGCACAGCGGAAAACGGCTTCTGCCTCGTAAAAAGCGCGAAAAACATGCTCCGCCTCTCCAACTACTCCGACGACGGCGAAAGAGTGGCCAGAGCCGACGTCAGCGGCTGGAAGAAGGGCGAATGGCACCATGTCGCCTTTGCCTGGTACTCTAACAAGGAAGGCATGCCCATAGGCCTCCCCCTCTACATCGACACGGTCTGCGAGGACGGCCCCATTCCCAACAAAAACTCTTTCTTTGACCAGGAGGGAGACAATCCTCCCATCTTCGCCAAGAACGTAACATTCTCCGACATAAAGTACTTCAACGGCGCCTGGAGCGGCAATCAGGCCGACGCTTACAACCTCTTCAGCATGGTCTTCAAAGATTTCTTCAAAGGACTCCCTGCGGAAGAGATCAGGATCACGCCCAAGATGTGCGGCGTTGACGCCAATCCCCTGGTCGTGGAAGGCAAGGAGAAAACTTTCGCCCTGGAAGCGAAATTCAACGGAAAATTCATCCGCGTAACTGACGAGATGCGCCGTTACGGCAACTGGTCGGACTTCGACGCCAAGCCCTACATCAAATGGACCGTCAAAGATCCGGAGATCGCGGAAGTGACAAAACTTTCCAACGTGCTTGGCAAAAAGGTCGGCAAAACGACGCTGACGGCCGAATACAGGAATCAGCTAGCTTCTTACCCCCTGGAGGTCACGCCTATCGATCAGCCCGACCTCTGCGTGCTCTACACTTCCGTTTTGCCGCGTCTTTCCGCCAACGCCGTAAAGTGGTTCCATGATCCCGGCGACACCGTTACCTCCATCGTGCACGTCGCCAACTACGGCTACAAGGAAAGCACGCCTGGCACCGTCGTGACCTTCACGCTCTACAAGAATTCCTCTCTGGATTTTGACCCCAAGGCGGAAGTTGTTTATCAGAAGAAAGCGAAAGTCCCCGCTCTTGGCGGCATGGGCAAAGCTGAATTTGAATTCGTCTGGAAGTGGCCGGAAGAAGCCGTCTGGATGGAATCGAAAGTGGAAACTGACAAAAATGGCGACCTCGATCCGCAGAACAACATCATAAGGGACCGCAACGTCTCCCGTCCTCTGCGCTTCGGCTTCCAGCCAGACACCATGACGAACCTCTATACCGAGAGGACCATCAACAGCATGGGTAATTTCAACCTCTTCGACTGGACTTCTTCGCACAAATACCGCTTAGACCTTCTTCTCCGCGAAACCAAGTATCCCGGAATCTGCCCGGACGGAATCACGGACACCTACAGGATCGACAGAATGTATTACATCTACAAAGAGAAGAACGAAAAGCAGCCTTACTATCAGGTCGAGGAATGGTTCGACGGAGGCTTCCCGATCTACACTCACGACCTTTCTTTGGACGGCATCAGCGCCGCGGTAGTGCACGAACTCGGGCACACCTGCCTGGCTCTCCCCGACGTTTACAGCTATCCTGTCAGGATCGAAAACGTCCTCGTCAGGGACGACAACGGCTGCTTCTACGCCAGGACTCCCGCCATGCCGGACATCGGCGGCTCTATTATGAACGCCCTTGGCATCAACGTTCCCTGCGGCGCCATGTACTCACCTCTCATGGACGGCTGCCATATGTGGATCAATCCTTCCAACGCCGGCAAAATAGAATACATGAAAGGCCAAAGAGGCGAAAGATTCTGGGGCGTCCAGGGCCGCATGATGCCGATCAAGCAGAACATCTTCCAATTCTTCGACAGGAACGACGAGCCCCTGAAGGACGCCGCCGTTTACATCTACCAGATCACCAACACAAAGACCGCCTCCTTCGCCGACAAATATTACTCCGATTGGCCGAAATTCGCCGGCAACACCAATGAGGAAGGCTCCTTCACCGTGGGCGGCGAAACGCTCGACAGCTGGGACTGCCCCACTACCGACCGCACGGAAAGACGCACTTCCGTCTGGAATCCCTTCGGCATGATCAGCGAAGAATCCAACGCGACCGTTGACACCGCCTTTACGCCCAACGTCTGGACGACCGAAGGCTTGCTGCTGATCAAAGTAGTCGCCTCCAGCGGTGTGGAGTTCTGCAACGTCTCCATGGCCATCTTCAACGAGGAATTTTTCCGCGGCAACAAGATCCGCGGCACCTACAAGATCAGGACCAACCTTATCAACTCTGAAAGGCAGAGCTTAAAGTTAAAGGAACTCCCGGAAGCCTGCCGCGAAAAGAACCTGAAGCCGATTGCGAAATTAAAAGGCGGCAAGACGGAATTCTCCGTCAAAAAAGGCCAGGAGATAACCTTGGACGCCGGCGAAAGCACAGACCCCGAGGGCCAGCCCTTAGAGTACCGCTGGCACGACGGCGGCAACTGGTATTCCACCGATCTCAGAACCGGGCAGGTGCAGACTTACAAAGCGCCGGACAAAGCCGGCGAGACTAAGAAGATCGACCTCTTCGTCATCGACGGCATCAGATCGAGCGACCTGGTCAACATAACGATCACCGCAACGGAATAAAAAAAAAAATCGCGGCCTCATGTGAGGCCGCGATTTTTTTACTTGTAGAAAACGCAGATCCAGACTGTCGGTTCGTCTTTTGCCGTCTCCTTCAGCCTGTGGCGCCTGTGAGGAGGGATGTTGATGTGATCCCCCGGCAGAAGCCGCACGTCGCCTTCCTCAAAGGTAATTGTTGCGCTGCCTCTGAGGAGCAGCACCCATTCGCTTTCCTCCTGGTCGTACCAGAATCCAGGCGGGCTTGCTTGCCCGGTGGAGACGATCTTTTCAATGCGGCAGGAGCCGCACTTTACGATCGTCTCCCCTATTTCCTCGGGCAAAGAGACCGGCAGATCTGAAAAGAGATTCCGCTTATCCATTATCATTTGATGTCCTTAATATCGATTAGTTATTTGTTTTTAGGTTCGATGCTGACTTTAGCGGAGCGGAAAGAAGCGAAATTCTTAGA
>JAFSWV010000216.1 GCA_017444325.1 bacterium
CAAAAAGAATGGCGGCGGGATCTTTCCCGCCGCCCCCTCTGAGACTATGAAAAAATCACTCCTCCTTTTCATTCTGTTCTCGCTGGCTTTCGGTTCCCTGGCCGCGACTATGAAAACTTTCGAGATGGACAGCGAAGTCCTCAACGCCAAGAGGACCTATGCCGTGCTTTTCCCGGACGCCTATGAAAGCGAGACCAACACGTTCTTCCCCGTGCTTTATACCTTGCACGGCCTGGGCGACCAGCCCACCAAATGGTACGAGAACATTCCTATGGCCGACATTATGGAGGAGATGATCAAAAAGGGCGAGATCAAGCCATTCATAATGGTGACGCCCCAGGCCATGGGCAACAACGAGAAAGAGGGGATAGGCTACTTCGATCAGCCGGGCTGGAAAGCCCAGACTTTCTTCTTCGAGGAATTCATTCCCCAGATCGAAAAGCAATTCCGCGTCAGGAAGGACAAAGGCGGCAGATCCCTGACCGGCATCTCCATGGGCGGCGGTGGAGCGCTTAGCTACGCTTATCAGCATCCCGAGATGTTCAGCTCTGTTTACGCCATGAGCCCCTGGGTGAACTCCACCCGCTGGTATCCGGAAGCGCCCTTCGGAACGCCTTTGTTCAATCTGGGCAGAGCGGTTCTGGCTTTCGACACCGCCAATTTTGTAAGGCGCGCCAGCGAAGAGAAAAAAGCGCAGCTTAGGACCGTCAAATGGTTCGTGCACATCGGCGACGACGATTTTCTCTTCGAATGCGCCAGCGATTTTCACACCGCCATGCGCGAGGCCGGCATTTCTGATGAATTCCGGGTCGCGGACGGCAATCACAGCTGGTGGTACTGGAACAAGATCGCTCCGGAAATGCTGAAATTCACCAGCGACAATTTCAAGGCCGAATGATTATGAAAAAACTTGTTCTGCTTTTCTTTTTAGCCGCGCCTTTCTTTGCGTTGGCCGACAGCGGCGTGACTGAGGAGACTGTCCAGGCTCTCCTTCGTGACATGGGCGACTATGGGGAAGCCAACCTGCCAATTGAAACGCAAAAGGCCTTGGCTTTTGTTAAGGGCTCCAAAGCCAAGGGGCCGGGCTTTTTCATTAGGTTGGAAAAAAACTATTTCTGCGTCTTCTCGCCCGAGCTTTTGGTCGGCAATTCAAACATTACGATACAGGACCTCAGAAAAGAAAGAGTCAAACCGGAGGGTATGGAATGCTCTTCGGACGGCAGGTTAGTGCGTTTGAAACTCGCGGACAGGCCTTTGGAGCACATGAAAATGGCCAATCTGAGAGCCGGTGATACCGCAAGCCTTGTGGACCTTGATTTTGAAAAAGAGAAGTTCACGATGTACAAGGTCGGCATCGCAAGGAGAGGCGAAGCCAGGCTTGATTTCAAGGAACTGCTGCCTCCGGAATTTTCCAATCATCTTGTTTTTGACGATGACGGGAAGATCTTCGGGCTTGTTTACAACAGGGTCCAAAAAAACATCGGAGATCTGGCCTCCAATACCAACCGCCATGTCATGAGCTGCATTACAAGCGTATCCGGAGTAGAGGAAGCCAAATGGGAACCGACGGTGAAATCTTTTGTCCCGGAATGCGGTCGTGTGCAGAAGAAGGAAGACAGGCTTTTCCAGGCTTCGTTTTTAGCCTGGCAGTGGATGCATGTGACTGTCTTCGGCCCTGTCAAGACTACCGACGTAGTGAGGGTGGAAGCTTTGCTCTCCTGGGCCGAGAACCACAACAAGCTGGCAGACAAGATCTCCGCGGAGACCGAAAAAGCCAAAAACAAAAAAGGCGGATACTCCAAAGAGATCATAGAAGCCATTAAAAAGGACGCCAACGAATTTAAAGCGGCGATAACGAAAGCTATGAACCCGGAAAAGGTTGAGGAAGAATACCAATTCATGCAGAAAGCTTTCAAAGAGCGCAATAAGCTCGCCGAAGAAAACAAAGCCACGCTTTTGAAAGGCATAGATTACATGGCTGACCACGTCGCCTCTAGTCTGAAGCCAAAGAAATAGAAAATATCATTTCAAGAACAAGGAGTAGCATATGAAAAAACTTCTTCTTTTGTCTTTCCTTCTGACAGGACTTTTGCAGGCGGCAGAACCGACCTCCTGCACACCGGTCCCTCAGAGCTACGACCCCAACTACTGGTGGATGATCCGTCACAAAGCGAAGCTGGAGGATATCAAAGAGCGCGGTGATTCAATCGAGGTCGTCTTTGTCGGCGACTCCATCACCCACAACTACGAATCAGTCGGGCTCAGCGTCTGGAACAAGCATTTCAACGGCAATCCCTACAACACCCTGAACCTCGGTTACGGCGGCGACCAGACCCAGAACGTCCTCTACCGCATCCAGGACGGCGAGTTTGACGGCTACAAAGCGAAAGCCATCGTATTGATGATCGGCACCAACAACTCCGGTCAGTACGGTTATGACGAACCGCCCGGAGACGTCATCATCGGCATCAAAAAGGTTCTGGAAGGCATACAGGCGAAGCAGCCGCAGGCCAAGATCATTCTCTGCTCCATTTCTCCCAGAGGCGGCTCCAAGAGCGACACCCTGAGAGTGAGGAACGATTTCATCAACGAAGAGATCATCAAGTTCGCGGACGGTGTAAATATCATTTGGTGCGACTGGGGTAACCAAATGCTGGACGCTGACGGCAGGCTCTCAACCAACATGTGCAACGATCTTTTGCACCCCACGGTCAAGGGCTATGAGATCTGGGTTAAAAATGTTCTGCCGCTTCTCGATCAGATCGTTCATCCCGACACCACCCCCTCCTGCGCCATCCCGAAAGTCAGGAAGGAAAAGACCTGGTGGACGGCCATCGGCGTCAGAAGAAACGAGATAATGAACGGCGACGCCTCCATAAGGGACGTGGTCTTCCTGGGCGATTCCCAGCTGGAAGGCTTCTACAGTGTTGACAGCGCCAAGAGGAAAGAGATCCTGGCGAACAAGAGCGACTTTAATCTGACTTTCAAGAATGATCTTGTCCAGAACGTTCTGTGGCGCGCTAAATACGGCGAACTGCACAGCTTCACCGCCAGGGCGATAATCATCGCCGCCGGCAACGCCAACACCAACGACGCTCCGGAGAATGTGGCGGCCGGTATCGAAGCACTCGTCAGGGGCGCGCGCGAGCGCCAGAAAAACGCCAGGTTAGTCATTACCCCGATCCTTCCCATGGGCCGTGAGAAAGATTCCGCGCTGCGCAAATGGGTGGATGCTGTCAATGCTCTTGTAAAGGAAATATCGGTCAACAACATTTTCTTCGTGGATCCCACTGAAGACCTTCTCGATGAAAACGGAACGCTTCCTGAGGAATTCTCCAAAGACGGCGTGACGCTCACCAAGGAAGGCTACGACGTCTGGGGCGACTGCCTAGGAAAGTGGATCAAGTCGCATCTTTGATCGATAACGGTTAATTGGAAATTTTGAGGAGCACATAAAATGAAAAAAAGCCTTTTACTTCTGACGCTTCTGATTGCGGCCGGTTCGCTTTTCGGCTCCATCAGAGCCATCACCCCGGTGCCGCAGAGCACCAGTCCTTCTTACTGGTGGTATCAACGCTTCCTTTACGACAAGGAGTACGTTAAAGAAAACGAAGTGCCGCTCATGTTCGTCGGCGACTCCATCACCGAGCTTTGGATGGTGGACGGCAGGGGACTGAGCGTTCTGAACAAATATTTCACTAAGGAGCCCTACAACGCCCTGGTGGCCGGCTACAGCGCCGACAGGACGGAGCATGTCATCTGGAGGATGGAGAACGGCGAATTGGACGGCAGCAAGCCCAAAGCCATCTGCCTTATGATCGGCACCAACAACACCTGGCATTATGACGAATCCCAGGAAGCGCCCTGCGACACGGTGCTGGGCATTCGTTCCTGCATCGACTCCATAAGAGCCAAGGCGCCCAAGGCCAAGATCTTTTTATTTGCTATCCTGCCCTGCGGCCGCAACGGCAACGATCCCAGGAGAGCGAGGAACGCCATCGTCAACGACGCTATGCGCGATCTTTGCGACGGCGAGAACGTCGTTTTCTGTGAGATCAACAACCAGGTCATGGACTGCAACGGCTACTACGGCGAGGACGTTTCCTACGACGGCGTGCACCTCTCCACCCCCGGCTATCAGATCTGGGCCAAGAACCTTTTGAAGCTTCTGCAGCCGATCTTCTATCCCGACGAAACGCCGGAATATTCCCGCCCGCTTTCCAAGGCCGGCGAGGCCTGGTGGATTGAGCGCCTTTACCAGACGCGCTGCGCCACCGCCAGCATCGTTTCCACCCGTCCCAGCATCACCTTCTACGGCGACGATCTGGCCCAGGGCTGGGAAGAGGAAGGTAAGGAAGCCATGGCGGAATATTTCAGCCGCCGCAAGACCGTGAACTGCGGCTTTGACAGCGATTCCTTGGGGCAGCTCATCTGGCGCGCCAAATACGCCAATCTGTCCGGCATGAAGACCTACAATCTCGTGCTTCAGGCCGGGCTCATAGACACGGGCATAACGGAAGAGGAATTCCTGGATGGCTACGCCGCGCTCTTCTCGGAATGCCGCGCCGCCCAGCCGAACGCCAGGATCATTGTTATGGGTCTGCCTCCCAGAGGCCTGACCGCCGCCGATCCCATGAGAGCGCGCATTGCCAAGATAAACGAGGGCCTGAAGGCTTTCGCAAACGGCGAGAATGTCTTTTATGTTGACTGCAACGATCAGCTCGTTGACAGCGCCGGCAATTTGCATTCGGACATTTCCCCCGACCAGATCCATTTCACTGCCAAGGCCTACGACATTTGGGCCAAGGCGCTTCTTGACGTCTTGAAATAAAATATGAAATTAAAATTAGGATTGATATTTATGTTGACGGCTGTTTCCGCTCTTGCTGGAGATATTCTTTTCACCACCCCGACCCCCAGAGACCTTGACTCCAATTCCTGGTGGAACACCAGGAGAGCGATGAAGCAGAGGGAAATAAAAGAGAAGGGTGACGTGAGAGTCCTCTTCTACGGCGACTCCATCACGGAGCAGTGGGAAATAGAAGGCTGCGGCAAGAAAGTCTGGGACGCGCATTTCGCCGAGGGTCCCTACAAAGCCATCGAGTTCGGCTACGGCGGCGACAGCACCCACCATCTTCTCTACCGTCTGGAACACGGCGAGATGGACAACCTCGACCCCGACGTCGTCATTTTGCAGATCGGCACCAACAACAGCTGGAACCAGCCGGAGTATCCCGCCATGGATTCCGTCCTGGGCGTTAAGGCGGTGCTCGACAAACTGAGAAGCAAATTCTATATCTCGCGCATCGTTTTGTGCGCTATTCCGCCCTGCGGCAGGGACAAAAACGATCCCAGGCGCGTAAAGAACGACGCCATCAACGCCGAAATGATCAAGATGGCCGATCATCACACGGTCTTCTGGCTGGACTGGGCCAAGGACTTCGTCAACGAGGAAGGCGTCCTGGACAAGAATTTCTTCCCGGATTACGTGCATCCGAGCGAAGCGGGCTTCCGGGCCTGGTATGAGAAGCTGAAACCGATCCTGGACGAATTCCGCTATACAAACGGCACTCCGGAAACGGCCGCGGCCCAGACCAAGAGCGAGCAGGGCTGGTGGATGCAGCGCATGCGTGAAAGGCGCACGCAGATCCTCCAGAAGGAAGACCGCAAGTTCGATCTAGTCATGCTGGGCGATTCCATCACCCACATGTGGGAATGGGACAGCAACGGAAAATCCGTCGCCGACGAATTCTTCTCCAAGTATTCCATCCTGAACTGCGGCTACGGCGGCGACTGGACGCAGAACCTTCTGTGGCGCGTCAGGTACGGCGAACTGGACAACTACGAGGCCAAGCTCATAACCGTCCTCATCGGCACCAACAACCACAAGGCCACCAAAGAGGAAGTGGCGTCCGCCATCAAGCTGATCCTCGATGAAATAAGAGCAAGGCAGCCCAAAGCCAAGATCCTTCTGCACGCCATCTTCCCCTGCAACGAGAAGCCCGACGATCCCATCAGGATAAAGAACGACGAGACCAACGAGCTGATCAAGAAGTTCGCTGACGGGGAGAACATCATCTGGTTCGACATCAACAAAAAGCTGATGAACGAAGACGGAACAATCAGCAAAGACATGTTCCCGGACTACCTGCATCCTTCCCCCAAGGGCTACCGCGTCTGGGCGGAAGAACTGAAACCCTATGTTGAAAAATATTGCGAGGAATGATCATGAAAAAAATCTCTGCTTTTCTTTTCGCTGCTCTTTTGGCTTCCTATACTTTCGCCATGGGCGTCGTGCCGGCCATGACGCCATCTCCCCAGAGCACGGATTCCAACTACTGGTGGTGCCTTAAACACAATGGCAAGCTCAACGAAATAAAGGAGCGCGGCGGCGACGTGCAGGTCGCTTTTTACGGCGACTCCATCACGGAACTTTGGGACTGGGAAGACCGCGGAAAAGCCATCTGGGAAGAGCAGTTTGTACAAGGCCCCTACAAGGGCATCTGCTTCGGCTACAGCGCCGACTGCACGCAAAA
>JAFSWV010000217.1 GCA_017444325.1 bacterium
AGTCTCCGTCACCGCCAAGAACATCAACGCCATCAAGACCACCACCTGCGATTTGAAGATCTTCTCCGAAGGCACAAAGATCGGGACCGTCAAAGCCGATCCCGGAATTTCCGAAGCGAATGCCCCGGACGCCAAAGTCAGCTTCATACAGGTGACGCAGTACATAGGCGACCTTGACCAGGCTGACACTTCCTTTGAAGAACCGGTGCCGGAAAGCTGTGTCGTTTTCCGCTCAATAGACAAAATCAAAACACTTAAACTAAACCAGTACAAACAGCATTGGGTCAGCCAGATCAAAGCCGAGAACATTGGCACGATACGCGCTTCCTCCATTTCGCACCTCTATGTCGATCAGAGCATCCGCGCCATGAGGACCTACAACCTGACCGGACACATCAGAGTCGGCTGCCGCGAGGATGATCCCTCTACCGGCACAAGCGCCACCAATGTTTACTTCAAGGGCAAGATCAACAAGATCTTCTGCGCCAATATGTACGACTGCCAGATCAGAGCCGGCGTCCCCGACCTGCACGGCAGCGAAGATCCTTATGAAAACTACGGCGTCATAAAGGCCAAGGGCATCATCAAGAAATTCCGCGTGGCCGCCATGGTCAATTCCATCGTGGTCTCCGGCAAGAAAATGAAGATCCCCGGCAAGCGCCACCGCCCCTACTACGGCAACAACTGCGAGATCTGGGAAAACTGCAAGCAGCGCAAACTGACTTTGAAGCAGGGCGGCAATTGATGAACACTAAATTTGCTTTTTTAATTTCGGCTTCCCTTCTGGGAGCCTCCTGCCTTCTTGGCGCCGAAATAGCGGAGCCGACCAACGCGCCTCCCGCCAAAACGGAAAAGACCGTGGAAGCGCCGAACAAGGAAGAGAACCCCGTCCAGAAAGAACTGGACGCCAGGGATGACAGGAGAGCCGACCGCGAAATAAAGAAATCCGACCGCGAAACGAAAGGCATCGAGACTTACACCGACACAGTCGGCTGGGAGACCGCCAATGGTTTCGCCGTTATGGAAGACTACGTCGCGAGATTGAAAAAAGTTTTCGAGACCAGACTCCCCGGCCTCATCGACAAAGTGGCCGGCGGCAAAAAAGGCATCCTTCTGGTCGTGACCGACAAAGCCAAGCGCAACTTCTTTCTCGCCCAGGAAAACGCCTCTCAGCTTCTGAAAGCTATCGTTGACGACCTCGACACTATGCCGGAGCCCGTTCTGTTGCAATGCACCGTCAACTACCGCAACGTGCCTATAATCGCGTGCTACCGGGAAAACGGCGAGAACAAAGTGGAGTATCTGAAGTGAGCGACGCCGAATTCGTTTACGGCATCAATCCCGCCTTCGAACTAATGAAGGCCAAAAGGCGCCAGATCTTAAGGATCTTCCTCTCCGAAAGCGCCAAGAGCAACCCGAGGATCGTAAAGATCGCGGAACTTTGCAATAAGCGCCAGATCCCTATGGAGTGGCAGGAAAAAGGGCGCCTCATAAGCATGTGCGAAAGCCGCGACAACCAGGGCGTCGTTGTTTACGCTTCCCCTTACCCTTACGTCGATTCCCGGGAAATGGGCCAGAGCGAGAGAATACTTCTTCTGGACAATCTTGAAGATCCTCAAAACGTGGGCGCCATCTTGAGGAGTGCCGAGATCTTCGGCTTCTCGGAAGTTTTCCTGCCTTTGAAAGGCTCGCCCGGCATCTACCCGTCAGTCGTCAAAGCTTCCGCCGGCGCTTCCGAGCATTTGAGGATCGCCCGCGACCGCAACGCCAACCAGTATCTGAAGCTCGCCAAGCAATTGGGCTACAGAATTGCCGCGCTTGACGGCGCCGGCAAAGTCGAGCTCGACACCCTCAGCGCCGACGCTCCGGAAAAACTCATGCTTGTCATCGGCGGCGAAGACAAGGGCGTCGGACAATTTATCCTTAACGAAGCGGACTACGTCGTTAAGCTTCCCCAGATAGGCCGCGTTAATTCCCTGAACGCTTCCGTGGCGGCGGGCGTCGCCATGTATGCCTTGCGCCATGCTTGATCTCATCGTTGTAGGCGGCGGCGCCTCCGGGCTTATGGCGGCCATCGCGGCAGCCAAAGCCGGCAAATCCGTTCTGGTCCTGGAAAAAACGGACCGCTGCGGTAAAAAACTCGCCATCACCGGCAAGGGCCGCTGCAACATTACCAACGCCGAGCCTATAGACGATTTTTACGGCCATTTCGGTAAGAACGGCCTCTTCCTCAAGGACGCCTTCAAAACGCTCGATAATAAAGCGCTGGAGGCCTTCTTCCACCATCTGGGGCTCATGACCGTGACGGAGCGCGGCGGCCGCGTCTTCCCGGAAAGCCAGAAAGCCGGCGATGTCCTTCAAGCGCTTCTCGACTACGCCTGGGACCTGGGCGTCACGATCAAGAAAAACTCCCGCTGCTCGACTTTCGTCCAGGACGAAGAGACCAAAGAGATAAAAGCCGTCCTCCTGGAGGACGGCACGAAATACTGCGCCAAAATTTATCTGCTGGCCTGCGGCGGCGCCTCGTACCCACTGACCGGCTCCGACGGCGACGGCGCCAAATTAGCCCAGAAGCTCGGACACACGATCGTGCCTTTGCGCCCGGCGCTCGTTCCGCTCGTCGTAGGAGGAGACTCGGCTTCCCGCTTCCAGGGCGTCAGCCTGAAAAACGTACGCGCCTCCCTTCTTGTGAACGGCAAAAATAAAAAGAGCTTTTTCGGGGAAATGCTCTTCACGCATTTCGGCCTTTCCGGACCCATCATTCTTTCGCTTTCCGAAGAAGCCGGACTCTATTTGGAGAAGGGCGCGAAAGTCGCTGTCTCGGTCGATCTCAAGCCCGCGCTGACAATGGAGCAGCTGGAGCTGCGCCTTCTCAGAGAGATCTCCTCCCTCGGCGCCAAGCACGCCAAGGCGCTCTTGAAGGAACTCCTGCCTGCCAAAATGATCGAGCCCTGTCTAGCCGACCTGAATCTCTCGGACAAAAAGACCGTCTCCCAGATCGACCAGAAGACCAGGAAGGCTCTGCGCCTCTGGCTCAAGGAACTAATTTTCCCCATTTCCGCCACCAGGCCCCTTAAGGAAGCGATCGTCACCGCCGGCGGCGTGAAACTGAAAGAAATTGACCCAACCACCATGCGCTCCAAGATCGTTCCCAATCTTCTCGTGACAGGCGAACTCTTGGACCTCGCCGCCGACACCGGCGGCTACAATCTGCAGGCCGCTTTTTCTACCGGCTACTTAGCCGGAAGCAAACTCTAACAAAAACAAAATTATGAACACCCACATTCTCCCTGTCGTCCCCCGTCATTCCGAAGTCGATATCAACGGCAAAGTGAAACTGCGCGCCGTTTTCGATTACATTCAGGAAGCCGCCGCCCAGCACGCGGAACTCTTAGGCTGCGGCATGCGCTTTCTGGCCAGGGAAAAGAAGATCTGGGTGCTTTCCAGAATGAGATTGCATTTCAATCGTCCGCTGCTCTTAGGTGAAAAGCTCACGGTTTTCACTTATCCCAGAGGCTTTGACAAGCTTTTCGCCCTGCGTCCCCTCGTCATAAAAGACGAGAGCGGAGCGGAAGTCATGCAGGCTCTGAGCCTCTGGCTGCTTCTGGATATGGAACGCGGAAGAATTCTCCGCCCCGCGGAAAACCTGAGCTGCCCGCTTCCCGACAACAGCGAGCTGCCCGGCTACTTCGACACGCCGGACAAACCCGCCGTTCCCGCTGAAGAAATGCCCGTCATCTTCACTTCCACCACCCGCGACGCGCAGATAGATCTGAACCGCCACATGAACAACGCGGAATACGCGCTCTACACTCACAGCGCCATCGCGGAATTAACGAAGACCGCGCCCTATTTCGAGGACCTAACGGTGAATTTCTCCAAGGCCACCAAAAGCGGCGAAAAACTTTTCTGGCGCGCGAAGGTAAACGACGACCGCTCGTTCGTCGTCATCGCCTCCGACGAAAGCGGCGCCGAGCGCTTTCAAGCTTCAGGTACGCTCGCTCTATAACGCGAAAAAAGCAGCATATATCCCTCGCTCACGGACTACGCGTGCATGGCCTTGATTAGCGTCCTCCGTGAGTTCGCTCTGGGATATATGCTGCTTTTTTCGCTTACAAGAGCGCTTCGCGTGACCTGCAAAAAATAAGGACCCCAAAAAAGTATTCGCCTCCAAGCGAACTCACGGAGAATGCTCACGCTCTCAATGCGCGCGTAGTCCGTGAGCGAGAGGCCAATACTTTTTTGGGGCCCGGTTGTTTTTGCAAAAGAAGCGCGCTATTTATGCCAGACTTCGTTCGTCAGCGTCACGCCATCCCCGCGGAAGACTTTCACGCCAAGTTCTCCTTCTTTGACGTCCAATCTCGTCACCGTCGCCCTGTTCAGCGGCTTGCTGTCGCCGATGACGAAGGGGAATGAGAAGCCCATTTTTTTTGCGTCTTCCTTGTTGTAGTACTGATAGCGGTGGTCATGGCCGCAGAGGACAATGTCCGGCTCAGCCTTGACGAGCGTCGGCACCTGATCCTCGAAGTGCGGTTCGGCTCTGTCTTCATCGGCATCGTCCGGTTTGGGCGGGATGTGCATGATGACGACTTTCCACTTGGCATTCTTGTAATCATCGGATGCGACTTCCTTTCTCAGCCATTCGCCCTGCTCGAGCATATAAGGCTTGAAGGCGATGGAGCCGTCGTACATCCAGCCCCAGTCGGCCCTGTCGTCGCCGGAATCGAGGAAAAGAACGCGGGCGAAGCCAAGGTCGGCCGTGCCGTAATACTGGTCGTTGCGGAGCGTCATGTAAGCGGGAACGTACCTGGCGTGGGAACCGCGCGTTTCGTGATTGCCGCGCACAAAGGTCGTCATAATGCCTTTCTTGGCGAAGAAGCCCAGCGGCCTGCCCAAGTTCTTGGGTACGTCTTCTTCACTGTTGAAATAATGGCAGGGGTCGCCGTTGGAAACAGCCAGAGTAACGTCGTCGCCCGCCAGCTTGAGCAGCGGTTCGTACATGTCGTTCTGGCTGTGGACATCCTGGAAAACAGCGGCGGTCCAGCTTCCGTCTTCCCTAACGACCGGTTTCAGCATGCCTTCTTCGGACCTTACTTCCGGATGGAATTTCGCGGTGAAGGATTGGAACTTTATGACTTCCCTGCCCACGAAGCGGTACCATAAAGGTTTCTTGGGATCATAATCTTTGACGTACGCTCTGTGATAGAGAGTATTGGCGTCCTTTAAGCCGTATTTGGCGTAGTAGGACACCTTCCATTCCGA
>JAFSWV010000218.1 GCA_017444325.1 bacterium
ATTGCTGGTGCGTGGTGACAAGAAACGCTTTGTGGTCGCTTGGCGAGAGCGTTGTGGAGCTCGAGAAACTTGGGCTTGATAACAAAAAGACTTATTTGGCCTACGATTTCTGGGAAAAGAAGTTTTTGGGCGAGATCAAGGGCAGTTTGCCGATGCGGGCGCTGAAATACGGCAGCTGCCAGGTCGTTGGTCTGAGAGAGAAGCTTGACCGGCCGCAATTTGTGGCATCGACTCGTCACGTCAGCATGGATGCGGTAAGCGTAAAAGAAATCGAGTGGAAAGACAACAATCTTTCGTTGAAAATGGATTGCGTGGAAGGGACGGTTGAGACTTACTCTTTTTATGTGCCTGAGGGGTACAAATTTGACAAGGCTGAATGCGAGGGCGGGGAAGCGAAAGTAATTGAGGGCGGATCAGACAGACTTCTGGAAGTTTTGGTCAGCGCAAAGAAGAAAGACATAGCTCTGGATCTGAAATTCAATTGATTCGTACGCGCCCCCGTTTTTTTGCTAAAATAGACAAAAGTCTATTAACAGCTAAAAAACGTCAATAAATGCTATGAAAAAACATCTTGCCTTGCTTTTTGCGCTTGTTTGTTTGGGTGGCGCGCTGAGCTGCGCCGCCGCTGTCACTGTCAACAACTTTGAGGAAGGGGAAGTCCTCAGCTACTGCGTTCCTCTTTTGCGCGGCCAATGCGCCGCCGGCGAATTGGAGTGCAAGTCTCTTAACGAGACGACAGGGGAGGAGGTCCCCGGCGCCGCCAGATCCGGGCGCTACAAAGTATTGACGCATTTGGTGGAAGGCGAGAACACGATCTTGGTGACCGTTGGGTCCGAGACCAAGAGGATAAAGCTGACTTACCGGCCGGCGGATACGGAGTATCTTACTTACGTTTATTTCCTGGTGGACAAGAACGCCGACACGCACTACGTCTCCAACCTTCCGGAATCAGAGGACCCGCAGTTTTCGGATCCAGACCTCTGGAAGAAGAAACTGAACACCAGCGTTTTGATAAACCAGAGCTATACCGCTGATTCGGCTTACAGGCTGGGCTACGGGCACAGGACCTTCAATCTCGCCATGGACGGCAACAACGTGCATATCCAGGTCGTCACCAGCCAGTATACCAGGGCTCAGATCATCGAGCGCTGCAGCGTGGACGGCGAATTCGACGGCGGCCGGCTCTACGACCATTTTGTCGATCTGCTCGGCTCTGACAGGGGCGGCGGCAAACGCAAGGTCATCGGCATAACCAACGTTGACATGCTGGTAGGCGACAAAGTGATAGGCGGCGCGGCCTTGGGCGGCGGCCTTTTGGGCATGTTCGGTTCCACCGGCTTGTACTGCTGGCCTGACAGTTTGCAGAACGTCGTCGCGGCTTTCAGCGACACTTATCCCACCAAGCCTTCCATGGACGACTCGGAAGGGCGCAAGGTCAGCTTCGGCCAGGCTGCCACGACCTTGGGTGCCTGGCTGCACGAGGCGGGGCACGGATTCGGTCTCCCGCACATCGAGGGCAACACTTATTACGGCGTTATGGCCCGCGCCTACGCCGTCATGAACCGCAACTACACGGTGGTGGAGCCTCCCAACGCCAATCGTTCCACGCCCTACTATTTCAACGCCAACGAGGAGTCCTCCTGGAGTGTCAACGAGATGCACCGCCTTCTGACTTCGCCCTTCTTCAGGGAGCAGAAAGGGGAATTGCCTCCCAATAACATCAAGCTGAAGATGATCAGCACAAAACAATTGAAGATATCCTCGGAGAACGGCATCGCCTGGTACGGCTTCTGGCCCAACTGGCAGGATTGGATCCTGACGGACTGGTGCTTCCCGCAGAATCTTGACGGCAGCGTGAAAGAGATCATATTAGATGTGGACGACATCATCAACACTTGCAACAAGAGCAAGACCACTTATGTTGACGTGACCGTCTTCGACATTTACGGCAACGAGAGAAGCATTACCGTTCGTCCGGCGCAGGACGTTGTGAAAGAGAAATTCTGCGGCTTCGAGGCCGAGGAAGGCTATCATCTTGGCGACGCCGACGGGCAGATGGGAATGTACACCATGGGCGGCGACGGCGAGATCAGAGAGGAGAGCGGGAACTACTACCTGCACTCCTACGACGGCTATTGGAACGGGATTTTTTTCCCGGTTTATGTCGGCGACGAAGATAGCAACGAGCATTATATCGACGTTTCTCTGCGCATCCGTCCCGGTTTCGGCGGGCTCTATCTGACCAACGCCAGCTTCGACGAGAACATGTTCTACATCCGCACCGACAGGGACGGGACCGTCAGCATCAGTTATTCCGGCGGATACGCGACCTGGGGAAAAGTTGAAAGCGGCTGGCAGACCTGGTCCTGGCGCATTGACGTGAAGCACAAAGTTCTGGTCTGGATGTCCGTCAACGGAGACATAAAGGACCTGGGCGTGCCGGTCAAGTCCGCTTATCCTTTGCTGCAGAGTCTTGTGCTCAGGGATTCGACCAGCGGCGGATCGGACTTCGACGATATCAGAGTCAGCGTCAATTACGACATCCCGAGGTGGACGGCCTCTATGGCGCCCTTCAAGAAAGGAAAATACAGCAGCAACCTCACACTCAAAAACGAATATGGCTGCGAGGGATTGCCCTTCAGCGTTGGCATCGCGGAAGGCGATTTCAGCCTCTCCAGCAACAAGGGCGTTATTAACGACACCGCGAAGGTCACCGTGACTTACAACGGCGACATCCAGGAGAAAAAATACGCCACAGGCGTCCTCTGGGTCAGGCTGAACGGCGAGGAGAAATTCCTGCGTTTCGGCTGCCCATGCGGCAGCAAAAAGGAAGGCTGGGTGCTTTATGAATTCGGCAGCGACGAGCCGAGCGGCCCGATCTGCGACGTCAACTGGAGTCTTTCTCCCGGCAATAAGCTGGAAGTGGCGGAAAACGAGGGCGACAAGTTCGTTTACAAACGGCTCGTCAACGAAAACTTCGAAACTTATGACAACGGAACGGACATGATCGGCAAAGGCGGATGGTTCGCGGCCTACGGCGATAACAAAGTAAACGGCAACGCTGTCATAAAAGAAGACAGCGAAGGCAGCCGCTACCTGAGGCTGGGCAACACCGACGGCTTGTGGGGCGTGCATCTGGGCCTTCCGGAATTTGACGAGGGCTGGTGCGGAAGTTACGCCGGCCGCTACATCAGGATCCGCTGCCGCGTCTGCCCTGAAGGCGACATCTCTAAAAACATTGGTCTCTGGGATCCCTCCATCGTGGAAAACCAGCTTACCTACGAAAACGGAGCTTACCATGTGAACAGCCAGGGTTCCGACGATACTCATACGGAATTCCATTCCACGGGGTCGATCGCTCCCGGTTCCTGGGCCGAGCTTGAGCTTATCTACGCCGCCGCCCATGTTACCACCAGCGACGGCAAGTACAGGCACGTCCTCAGGCAGGTCAGCATCAACGGAAATAAAGAAAACTGCCGCGCCCTCTGCGGCCAGGAACAGCCCGGCGACACCTTCACAGCCGTAAGGTTCTTCCAGTGGGGCGGAGGAGCGCTTTGCCTCGACGACGTCTGCATAGACCTTGTCGCGACGGTAGAGGATGAAGCGACGCTTGATCTGCCTTATACGAACGAGAAACGCCTTGTCTTCACCAGCGGTTCCGATGAAGGCACGGCGCCCGAAGACGTCGGCGCTTTCTGCAGCCTGCAGTCTCCCTCCGGCGTGAGCGATTCGCTCGACCTTTACATGACCGCCGAACTAAAGATCTCCCAGAATCAGAAGGGACTCTTCTACCTGACCCAGGACGCCGAGAGCCGTCAGTGCCAGAGCGCCCTGAGAGTCGATAACGGCAAAGTGAGACTTTCGATGTCCGATTTTGCCTCAAGGCCCGGCCTCATAACCTGGAAAGGGGAGTGCGGTGAGTACCTTGACCTAAACGTCATCTCCAGCATAGGAGCGGCTAAAAAATATCTGAGGGAAGTGACCTTCGCCGGCAGATCCTCTTTCATAAACGAAGAGATGACCGGGGAAGCGCTCTCTCCTGTTGACACGATCAATCAGTTCAGGATCTACAGCTCCAAGGACGGCGACAAGGTGGAGATCTCGAAACTCAGGATAGAACTCGGCCCTCATATTCCCGAACCTGGGATCGTCGCATTGATGGTTCTGGCTTCCATGCTGCTTCTGAGAAAGAGATCATAATTTGCAATTAATAATCACTAAGGAAATACATGAAAAAAGTACTTCTTCTTCTGGCAATCTGCGTACTCTTTTCCGCCTGTGGGAAAAAGGTGCAAACGCCCATCGCCGTTGACAATTTCAAAGACGGCGAAAGGATAACTTATCCCGTGCCTCTGTTCCGCGGACATTGCGATCCCAAACTGGTCGAAGTCACGGTGCTGAACAAGACGACAGGACAGTCGCTGCAGTGCCCGGCCTGCAAGGGCCGTTTCAAAGCCTGGACGAAACTTAAATTCGGGAAAAACGACATTGAGATAAAGAGCGGCGAGACTGTTTGCAACATTTCCCTTAACTATGAACGCCCGAAGACGGATTACTTATACCAGGCTTATTATCTGGTGGACAACACCGGGGACAGGAAATATCTGACTAATTTGGAGAACGATCCTCAGGAACAGGACCCTGACCTTTGGCTGAAGAAGTACCGCACGTCCCTGGAACTGCTGCAAGCTTACAGCGCCGACAGTCTGGTCAGGAACGGCTACCCGAGGAAGACCTTCAGCTTCTACCTTGACAAGGACGGCGAGATCGACGTCCAGATCATCACGAGCAAATATTCCAGAGCGGAGATCAACGAGTGGCGCCGCCTGAACGATGACTTCAACGAAGACAAGCTCTACGAAGAATTTTTGCGCACGGTGGGCAAAGGCAACGAAGGAAAAGGCAACCGCCACATCACTGGTCTTTGCAACACGCAGATGATCAGGAACGGAAAACTCTCCGGCAACACGGCCCTGGGCGGCATGCTGCTCGGCCAGTTCGGCGCCAACGGCCTCTACGGCTGGCCAAGTTCGCTTTCCGACGTGGTGCAGGCTTTCACCAACAATACGCCGATTACTTCCCCCAACAACGACTCAATATGGAGAGACGTCCAGTGGGGGCACGTCGCCACGACTTTGGGCGCCTATCAGCACGAGCTGGGACACAGCTTCGGGCTTCCTCACATCGAGGGCCCGGGCATCATGGCCAGAGCAGGCGACCACATCAACAGGATCTTCACTTTCTATGAGACGCCGACGGCGCGCTGCCCCACAAACTATTACTTCACGGAAGAGGAAGAATACTGCTGGAACAAGCCTGAAACGG
>JAFSWV010000219.1 GCA_017444325.1 bacterium
ACCGCGTACATGCCGTCCCTTACCGCCTTCAGCGCTTCGGGCTTGAATTCGGAGTGCCTGATTTCCGGGCGCTCGCCGTTATAGACCGTTTCGATGCCGCCCTGACGCAGAGATTTTATGAGCGTCAGCGGCATGACCGTTCCGCCCGTCGCCAAAGCCGCCGCCATGCGGGCGATCTGCACCGGCGTCACAAGGATGAAGCCGTGGCCGATGGAGAGGTTCACGGTGTCGCCTGGGTACCAGGACTCGCCCTGGATGTTCTTCTTCCAGACCGGCGTCGGGACTTGTCCGTAGGATTCCGCCGGCAGCTCCACGCCTGTGCGGTCGCCCAGGCCCAGCGCGCGAGCGTACTTCGCGAGGTTGTCCGCGCCGATGGCGTTGGCGTAATGGCAGAAGAAAGTGTTGCAGGAGACTCTAAGCGCGTCCTCAAGCGTTATGTCGCCGTAAACGGCCTTGTGATAGTTCCTGATCGTATGGTTACCGACCTGCACCGAACCGGTGTCGTGATAGACCGTCTTCGCGGTGAAGACGCCCGTCTCCAGTCCGGCCAGGGAAGTGACGAGCTTGAAGACCGAGCCCAGGGGATAGAGCCCCTGCGTCGCGCGGTTCAGAAGCGGGTGGTCGGGATTGTCTCTCAAAAGGGCGTAATTAGTCTGGCTTATTCCCCCAATGAAAAGATTGGGGTCGTAGGAGGGAGAGCTGACCAGCGCCAAGATCTCGCCCGTTTTGACATCTATAACTACTGCCGCGCCCACTTTGCCTTTCAGCGCTTCGGTGGCGGCCTGCTGCAGTCTTACGTCCAGCGTCGTCACGATGTCCTTGCCGGGAACGGCGTCCTCCTGGAGCAAGATGCCGGTGTAGCGCCCAACGCGGTCCACTTCCACCATCCTTCGGCCGTTGCGGCCGTGCAGAATGTCGTCGCAGTAATATTCCATGCCTTCCCTGCCCACGATGTCGTTGATGTGGAAGGGATCGAGCGATTCTTTCAGGCGCTTGTCGTCTTTGCGGATGAGGCCGGTGTAGCCCGTCACGTGCCCGAAGGCCGAGCCGTAGGGGTAGCGCCTGGCCGATTCGTAGTCTAGGATAAGTCCCGGGATCTCGTCGCTCCTTTCCGCCACGCGCGTAAAGCTCGATTCCGAGACGTTGCGCGCCAAGACCGCCGTGCCGTCCGGCAGGCGTTTTTTCGGCCGCAGGTTCTCGGAGAGCTCATTGGGCAGACAGCGCAACAGATACGCGAGCCTGGTCACGGCGTTGCTCTGCGCGCGCTTACTATAGACCGAAGCTTCGTAGGCTACGTTGCGCTCCGGACTGTTGTAAGCGATGATCTTGCCGTTGCGGTCGAGGATCTCGCCCCTGGCGGCGTCCACCCAGACTTTCCTGGTCGATTGATTGGTGACGCGCTTGCGGTAAGCTTCGCCTTTTATGAGCTGCATGTACGCCAAGCGCAAGGCCAGGAGAATAAAAAGCGCAAGGATAATGCGGGCCAATATCTCCAGCCTGAAAAAGGAGAGCAGCTTGCTTTTCGGCAGCCTTACCACGCGTTGCCCTCCAATTCAGCCTTGAAGCTAGCGATGCGGAAAGTCAGGACCGTGAAAAGCCCGGCGCTCACAAAAGAACTTAAGAGCGGCGGGAAGCAAAGTGGCATGGAGAGAAGGTCCGTAGTCACGGAGGCGAACACCAGTCCGCAGACCTGCCACATGAAAGAAAAGCTGACGCCCGCCACGAAGACCATGCCGGGTTTTCTGCGCCAGTTCTCGAAGAAGGAAACGCGCCAGAGCCACTGCGCCATGATGAAGCCCGTCAGAATGACCAAAAGCGGCTGCGGGTAAATGGCGGAGACCAAAAGCCCCATGAGAAGCGTCCAGAGGACCATTTCCCTCATAGGCTTCGAGATCGACCACAATAGCAGAAGCGGTGTTAGGAAATCAAAGAAGACCCCGCCGAAAACTTTCGCGGAACTGATCTGTAAAAACAAAACCAGAAGTATGAGAAGCAGGTCTCTCATTTCTCTTCGGGAGGCTCCGGATCAAGGGAAAGGTTAGGCGGCGCGTGCTTGATGACCGTCACGGTCTCCATGGAGCGCATGTCGGCGGCCAGCTGCACTTCCGCGCGCTGGTAAAAATTGCGTTCGTCTCTTTCGACTCTGATGACGGAGCCGATGTGATAGCCGGCCGGGAAAACGCTGCCCGTGCCGGAAGTGTAAACTTCGTCGCCGATATTTATCTTGGCGTCCAGCGGCAGGAAATTGATGCGAGCCAAGCCTTCGCCGCGCCCTTCCAGAATGCCGGCCGCTTCGGAAGGCCTGAGAAGCACGCCCACTTTGAAGGTCGGGTCGTTGATGAGAAGCACTTTGGAGTTCAGATACCCCGCCTCCACGATCTTGCCGATAAGGACGCCGCCTCTCACGACCGGCATGCTGGGCAAAAGTCCGTCGCGGCGGCCTCTCGATATGATGATCGTCTTGCTCCAGCTGAACTCGTCGCGGAAGACGACGGGCGCCGGCAGAAGTTCGAAATCGTAATCGCGCTGAAGGTTCAGCATCTGCTCGAGCTCGTGCACGCGGGCCTGGAGATCTCTCGTCTGGTCGTACTTGTGCTGCAGGTTC
>JAFSWV010000220.1 GCA_017444325.1 bacterium
AATTAAACAAAACGACCGAGTTCCGCGACATGTGGATCGACACCGGCATCTACGACGAGGAAGAACTGAAGAAGACCGTCGAGATCGGCGACCCCATCACCTACGGCTACACGCTTGAACATCTGGCCCACGACGTTTACGTCGGCCGCGGCGTGGACGACAGGATCGGCGCCTTCATCATCGGTGAAGTTTTGAGAAACCTCAAAGGCAAGAACCTCGGCGACCTCGCGGTCTATGCCGTGGCCACCGTCCAGGAAGAGATCGGTTTAAGAGGCGCCGTGACGGCCGCCGGCAGCATCAAGCCGGAATTCGGCTTCGCGGTGGATGTCTGCCACTGCCTGATGCCGGGCGTTGGCAAAGACGTGGTCGGCGACGTTACGATGGGCAAAGGCGCCGTGGTGACGAGAGGCCCGAACATCAACCCGAAACTCTTCGACCTCGTCGTGAAGACCGCAAATAAAAAGAAGATCATCTTCCAGCGCGACGCGGCCTGCCGCGGCACCGGCACCGACGCCAACGCCATGCAGCTCTCTAGTGGCGGCGTAGCCTGCCAGCTGATCTCCATCCCCAACCGCTATATGCATACGCCGGTAGAATTGTTCGACATGAAGGACGTGGAATCCGCCATCGCCCTCATGACCGAAACGATCCTGGCCGTCGATAAGAAAACCTCCTTTGTGATCTAAAAGAAATGAGCGAAACGAAATATCACATTCCCCTCTCCTCGCCTGACATTACGGAAAGGGAGATCCAGGCCGTAACGGACGTCATGAAGACCGGAACTTTGAGCTTGGGCCCGAAGCTTCCGGAATTTGAGAAAGCCATCGCCGATTACGCCGGAGTGAAGCACGGCGTGGCGGTGAACTCCGGAACGAGCGGACTGCACCTGACCGTCAGAGCACTGGGCCTGAAGCCCGGCGACGAAGTCATCACGACTTCCTTCTCTTTCATCGCTTCCGCCAACTGCGTCATCTTCGAGGGCGCCAAGCCCGTCTTCATAGACATCGATCCCGTCGATATGAACTTCGATATAGATAGAATCGAAGGCGCCATAACCGAGAAGACCAAAGCCATCGTGGCGGTGCACGCTTTCGGCATGCCTGTCGATATGGTGAGAGTCATGGAAGTGGCCAGAAAGCACAACCTCGCCGTCATCGAGGACGCCTGCGAAGCCATCGGCGCCATGATCAAAGACGGAACGGAATGGAAAATGGCCGGCACGTTCGGCGACTGCGGGCTGTACGCTTTCTATCCCAACAAGCAGATCACGACAGGCGAAGGCGGCATCATCATTACCGACGATGACGAGATAGCGAGGCTGTGCATCTCCATGCGCAACCAAGGCAGAGACGCCGGCATGGGCTGGCTCGCGCACGCAAGACTTGGCTACAACTACCGCCTCAGCGACATGAGCTGCGCCCTCGGCACCGTCCAGGTCTCGCGCTTGGGCGAAATACTGCCGAAGCGCGCGGAAGTGGCTGCCCGTTACACGAAGCTCTTCTCTGAAGAGATCCCCGAGATAGTCCTACCCTGCCCCGATCCCGAAAACCTGAGGCGCAGCTGGTTCGTTTACGTCATCCAGCTTCCCAAGCAATATACCGGCGACCAAAGGAACGAGCTCATAACGCACCTGCGCTCTTTGGGCATCGGCTGCAACCAGTACTTCTCCCCCATCCATCTGCAGCCCTTCTACCAGAAGGAATACGGCTGGAAGCGCGGAGACCTCCCTGTGACGGAATACATGGGCGATCATTCCATGTCCATCCCCTTCTTCAACAAACTCTCTCTTGAGGACCAGAAGATCGTGGTCATGGAAATTAAAAAATGGCTTAAGGAAAATCCGGCCTGATGAGCGAAAATAAAGGCGTCAAATTTCTGAAACTCCTGGCGGAGCACGGGCTCGCCGTGACGATCGGGCTCGCGGTCTTCGTCAGGATCTATCTCCTTTTGATAAGGGAGTACGTCATCGTCAACGACGGGCTCCTTTACGTGCAGTGGATCGGGAAGATCCAGGAGCTCGGTTTCAAAGGCGCCTTTACGAACGCTTATCCCTTCAACCTCTTCCCGCTTTTCGCGGCCTGCCTGCAGAAGATCTCCTGCGGAACGCTTTCCGCCGAAAGCTCCGTTCTAATTTTGAACTTCTGCTTCGGACTTCTGGCGCTCGTTCCCGTCTATCTTCTGGCAAAGCGGATCTTCGGGAAACTGCCGGCTCTCGTCACGGGCTTTTACATCGCCTGGCATCCGATCTTCACGGAAGTTTCCTGCCAGGTCTTGAGGGAAGCCCCCGCGGTCTGCTTCGGGCTTTGGGCGGTCTATTTCCTTTTGACTGGTCTGGAAAAGGAAGAGCCCGAGAACTGGGATTACAAGAAGCTGGCCCTAAGCCTCGTCTTCATTTTCCTGGCGCTTTTGATCAGGCTGGAGATGCTCTCGCTTCTTTTCGTCGCAGTCATTACGCTCTTTTTGGCGCACTATGAGCGAGGACGCGACAATCATTTCAAAGCCAGGCTCAAGATCTTCTTCGTCTGCGCCGCGGTCCTCTTAATTTCAGCCGTTGCCCTATTCAGTGCCGTGAGATTCGTAAAGGGCCAGTGGGATTTCGCCAGGCTCGACAAGATCTTCTCAGCCCAGGGAATGGGCGAGGAAAAATACGACGTGGCCGATCCTCTGAAGCCCTCCGCGGAAATATACGATGCCCAGGGCAGGCCTATCCCGTTGGCGAGAACGAAATACGCCTTCGCGCACCTGGCCTGGGACCATCAGAGAGCGCTCTTCGGCTACGAGATCCTCTACAAGACCTGGAAGACGCTGCACCCGGTAGGCTTGGCGCTCCTAGCTGTCGCGCTCTATTACCTTATTACGAAAAAGCCTCTGAAGCTCTGCGCCCCCATCAACGTTTTCTCGGTCGCTTTGATAGTGATCATGGGCGCCGTCTTCTACCGCTACGTCTCCACGAAATTCGCGGTCAGCAACAGGCACATAATCCTGCCGGTCTTCGTGCTCTCCGTTTACATGGGGATCTTCACCACCTACCTCAGGGTGGAAAAAACCTACCAGAAATTACTGCTGGCCTTCTGTCTCGCGGCGGCTTTCCTCATGCTGACCTACAAAGCCTTCCGCCCGCTTGAAAGGCATCGTCTTCCCCTCAAGCTCTACGGGAAGCAGCTGGCGGCTAAAAAGATCCTGCCTGAAAAAGCCGTCCTGATAGAGCCGAACGGTCTGAGTCAGCTTTCCTATTACGCCGGCGCGAAGCACAAAATGTGGGCCTCGCAGACTTCCGAAGAACTTTTGGAGCAGCTGGCCAAAAAGGAGAACACCTTCTTGCTCGTCAATTTCAGGGACGACAGCCACACCGCGGCTTTCCTTCCCATAAAAGACAAACTGGAATTCATCGATTCCCTGGAACCCGTCGATAAAAAATACGATCTGAAACTATACCGTCTGAAAAAATAAAATCATGAAGCTTAATTTCCTGAAAAATCCCGACCGCGGCCCCCTTGTCTGGCTGATGGTCGTCAGCGACGCCCTGCTTTGCGCCGCGAGTTTTTTAATCATGACTTTCGTGCACGCAAGCTGCGCCGAAAAGCCCTTCTCGAATTACTACGAGATGCTTTGCTACTGCCTGCCGATAATAGTCGTCGTCAGGCTCGTCGTCTTCGCCTGCTTTTCGCTCTACCGCAGCGGCTGGCGCTACGCCGGGCTGCACGACGCCGTCAACATCGCCAAGGCCGTCTCGGTCAGCACGCTCGTCGCCTGCATCGTCACCATCCTTGTCAGCAAGATCCCTGCTAAGCCCTTCAACTATTCCGTTTACATTTTCTTAGGCGACATGGTGATCGCTACGGTCCTCATCACGACCATGCGCTTCTCCATGCGGCTTAAAAAGGAATTCTTAGCCTGGCGCCGCACCGGCAGGAAGAATGTTTTGATAGTCGGCGCCGGCGACGCGGGCGTCATGCTATTAAGGGAGATCAACGCCAATCTGCCGAAATACGCGGTCGTAGGCTTCATCGACGACGATCCCAAAAAACTTGGGATGCTGATCCAGG
Organism: bacterium; assembly: GCA_017444325.1. Lineage (GTDB taxonomy): Bacteria > Auribacterota > UBA3054 > UBA3054 > UBA3054 > UBA3054. The sequence continues at coordinate 4,047 of JAFSWV010000220.1, forward strand.
GCGTGCCAGTCCTCGGCAACAGGTCTCAGCTAGAAACGATCGTCCACACGACTTTCACCGAGGAAGTCTTCATCGCCATCCCCTCCGCTTCCGGACACGCCATAAAAGAAGTGGCGGAGACTTGCAACACGCTTAAGATAAGATACAAGACGCTGCCCTCCGTCAACGACATCGTGGACGGCAAAGTGACGGTCTCCGACCTCAGGGAAGTCGATATCCTCGACGTTCTGCGCCGCGATCCTGTGGAACTGGATCTGCCCGCCATCAAGAACAAGATAAGGGGCAAGCGCGTCCTCGTTACGGGCGCCGGCGGTTCGATTGGATCAGAGATGTGCCGTCAGATAGCGCTCTTCAAGCCAGAAGAGCTGATCCTGCTTGAGCTCTGCGAATTCAACCTCTACCAGATCGACCGCGAACTGAGAGCCAAGTTCCCCGAACTTAAGATCTGCCCCTACATTGCTGACATCAAGAATGAAGCCAGGCTCGATTCCATCTTCAGCAAGCATCATCCCCAGATCGTTTTTCACGCCGCAGCCTACAAGCACGTTCCCATTATGGAACTGAACCCCCTGGAAGCTGTTTTGAACAACGTCAAGGGAACTTACCAGATCGCCTGCGCCGCCGACAAAGCCGGCTGCGAAGAATTCATCCAGATCTCGACTGACAAGGCCGTCAAGCCGAGCTCGATCATGGGCGCCACAAAGAGAGTCGCGGAAAAATTCGTCCAGAGTCTTAACACTATCAGTTCGACCAGATTCATCTCCGTCAGGTTCGGCAACGTCCTTGGTTCCTCCGGCAGCGTCCTTCCCCTCTTCAGGGAGCAGATCATAAAGGGCGGTCCCGTCACCGTCACGCACCCTGACATGACGCGCTACTTTATGCTTATCCCCGAAGCGGCCCAGCTCGTATTGGAAGCCGCGACCATAGGCGAGGGCGGCGAGATCTTCATTCTCAACATGGGCGAACCGGTCAAGATCGTCGATCTTGCCAACCAGCTCATAAGACTTATGGGCAAGCGTCCGGGGTCCGACGTGCAGATCGTCTTCACCGGCCTCAGGCCCGGCGAAAAGATGCACGAGCAGCTAGTCTATGACGGTTCCGAACAGCCGACCAGAATGAAGAAGATCATGGTCACCAGGACCAATCCGGAAGATTTTGAAGAGCTGAAGGAAAAGATCCTCGAGCTCATCGACGCGGCGGCCTTCGGCAACGAAGCCGAGACCAGAAGCGAGCTCTGCAAGATCGTTCCGGAATATACCCCCGACACCAGTTACAAGAACGAATAAAAGTGGCTGTAAAGATCGGAGACGAACTAGTCCTGGACCTCGTTGACAACGCCTTCGGCGGCGAAGCGGTCGGAAGGATCAACAATCTTGTCATATTCGTGCCCTTCGCTATCAAAGGCGAAAAGGTGCGCGTCAAGATCATAAGCAAGAAACGCCGGATGCTCTTCGCCGATCTTTTGGAAGTGATAGAGCCCTCCCCCGAGCGCCAGGAGCCTTTCTGCAAGAATTTCGGACGCTGCGGCGGCTGCCAGTACCAGCACATCAAATACCCCTATCAGCTCGAGATCTTCGTCAAGCAGCTGAAGGACCTTCTCATCAGGACAGGCGGCTTCCTTGAGCTCCCTGAGATCCTCCCGGCCCTTCCCTCACCGAAGACTACCCATTACCGCAACAGAATAGACCTGCACCCGGCCATAGACGAAGCAGGAGAGCCGTATTACGGCTTTTGCTTAAGGAACGCGCCCAAGACCATCTTCCCCCTTACCGAGTGCCCTATTTTCGCCTTGGAGGACGATTTCTCGAAGATCCCCATGCGCATGGAGGACAAGCTCCTTGTCCTCAGGACGCACAGCGGGGAGCCCTATTATTATTTCAAGGACAACCACAACGTCGTCTCATCGAAGCCCTACGACTACAAAACAAAAGAAAGCTTGGGCGACGAGGACGTCTTCTACGATTTCTGTGGGCTGAGATTCTTCAACTCTTACAGCGGCTTCTTCCAGGTCAACCCTTCGCTTCTGGAAACTTTCGCCAAGGTCGTCAAGGATTTCGCCCAGCCCAAAGCGGACGACCTTCTCCTGGACGTCTATTGCGGCGCGGGCTTCTTCGGCCTCACCCTAGCCAAGGAAGTCAAAAAAGTTTTTGGCGTCGAGATAGACCCCTCCTCCATCGCCTACGCCAAAAAGAACGCTGAAGCCGCGGGCTTCACGAACTGCGAATACACTGCCGACTTTGCGGAAAACTTCCTGCGAGGTCTTCTTGAAGAGGGCGTCAAACCCGACATCTGCATCCTTGACCCTCCGAGGACCGGACTGACCAACAAAGCCGTTTCCGCCGTCAAGCACCTTGAGCCCAAGCGCCTCATCTACATTTCCTGCGGGCCTCCGACTTTCGCCAGGGACGCCGCCAAATTCGCGAACGCCGGCTACCAGCTCAGTAAGATCCAGCCTCTGGACCTCTTCCCACATACAAAGCACTTCGAACTCATCTCGCTCTTCGAGTGGAAAGGAAAAGGCAAAGGCTCGCCCACCAAAAGCGCTGAAAGCGAAGAATAATGTCCCTGCTTGAAATATTGCTTTTAGGCGTCAGCCTTTCCATGGACGCTTTCGCGGTCTCAATCTGCCAGGGGCTATGCCTTCCCAAATTCTCCCTTAAGCACATGCTTGTGATAGGACTTTGGTACGGCGCCTTCCAGACACTGATGCCGATCATCGGCTTTTTCCTCTCCTCCCGCTGTGCCGGCATGATAGAGAGTTTCGACCACTGGATCGCCTTCGCCCTTCTCGCCATAATAGGCTTCAATATGATCAGGGAATCCCTGAAAAAAGAGGAGAACACCCTGACCGCCTCTCTGGCTTTCTTCACGATGCTGAAGCTCGCCATAGCGACTTCCATCGACGCCCTGGCGGTCGGCATATCGCTCGCCATGCTCCAGAAGGAGATCTTCCTTCCCGCTGTAATGATCGGCTTCACGACCTTCACGATCTCAGCCGTCGGCGTAGTCTTCGGCAAAGCCATAGGCGTTAAGCTTCGCTCCAAAGCAGCGATCGTAGGCGGAGTCATCCTGATCGGCCTCGGCCTCAAGATCCTCCTCGAGCACACACTCCTGAAATAAAATTAGAGTTTGTGGCCGCCGAGATAGGCGGCAGCAACTTTTATCTTACGGATATCTTTGGACTCGACCTTGAAGGGATTACCGTTGAGTATTACTAAATCCGCCAGCTGCCCTTCCTTTATACTGCCTTTTATATTCTCTTCGAAGCTGGCTTCCGCGGAACGAATGGTAAAGGAATCAACGGCCTCTTCTACGCTGAACGCTTCTTTTGGAAGATAAGGTCCTGTCCCGTCCAAAGACTTTCGCGTTACCGCCAGCTGTATTCCTTTCAGACAGTCCGGATCCTCGACGGGGCAATCTGAGCCGTTGGAAACAGATACGCCCTTACTTATCAATGTTTTCCAACTGTAACTCGTTTTGAGAAGCTCCGGATCCAAAAGCTCCTCCACGATATGATTGTCATAATCAAGGAAGACCGACTGAGCGAAAACATGAAGCCCAAGAGCCGCTATTCGATCCAGCTGATCCCCTCTCGTAACCTGGCAGTGGACTATGCCGTGCCTGTGATCGCTTCTTGGGTTTTCCTTGAGCGCTTGCTCGAAAGCGTCAAGCACAGCGTCCAGACAAGCGTCCCCTATCGCATGGACTATGACCTGCTTTCCCTTCGAATTTGCGTAAGAGATCATATCCCGCAATTTCTCGCGGCTCATAAGCATCATTCCCCTGTCGCGCGTTCCCTTGTAAGGCTTCGACAGATAGGCCGTGCGGCTGCCAAGCGACCCGTCGCCCAGCATTTTCAAAGGACCGACTTTAAAAAGCGCGCTTTCTTTTTCCGCTTCTCCCGAAGCCAAGAATTCCTGCAATTCAGAAAATGAAGTTAGATTGAACTGCTCTCTTACCCTTAATGTCAGCTTGCCTTCCTTTTCCAATTCGCGGTAAACTTCGCTTATAAGCGAGGGCTTAACATTTCGGAAAACACAATAATCGTCGGTCTGCACGCTCGTGATGCCGCAGCTGTTCAGTTTAGCGCAAGCCAAAAGTATCATCTCCCTCAGCTCAGCGCGGGAAGGAGGCGGCAGCTTATCCAAAACGATCTGCATTTCATTGTCATAAAAGCGTCCGTCCTCGTGATCTTTGATTCCGCATAATTCCAAGGCTTTCGAATTTACGACGCACATATGACCGCAGACTCTCGTCAACATTATGGGAACATCCTTTGAGACTTCATCGAGATCCGACTTTGAAGGAAGGCGCGCGCCATCCTTGAAATAGTCTTGATTAAAGCCCCGGCCCCTTAACCACTGTCCGGGAGCGGCAGGATGCTCCTTTAAAAAAGCCTTGAGGAAACTTTGCATTTCCTCAAGGCTCTCCGAGTGCTCTCTAAGGTCTGCCTGACTAAGCACCAGGCCGTACCCGAGAAGATGCATATGCGAATCGTTGAAGCCGGCACAGACGAAAGCGCCCTTAAGGTCTATCTTTTCATCCGCGCTCTCACTCTCGAGCAGCGTGTTGTCGCCGACTGGGCCGAACCTTCCGTCTTCCACGACAAAAGCCTCAGCCCAATCGCCGCCGCCAACATAAACAGCGCCGTTACAATAGAGTGTTCTCACCAAAAGATCACTTCAGTTCGAAGACTCTGTAGGTGTATTCGAAGGTCGCTTCGCCCTTGGCGGGGATCTCCATCTCCCAGACCCTTTCCCTTTCGGCGTTCATTTCGCCTTCATTGTCCTTTGAGCTGACGAGCTTGTCTTCCGGGATCGGGAATTTGTCGAAGTCGCCGCAAACGTTCAAAAAGATCTTGAGCTTGGCGTCGCTGCCGCGGTAGTTGTTGATGGTCAGCTTGCCGTTGATCTTCTTTTCGTAGCCTTCCACGTTCTCGCCGTTGACTTTTTTGCGGCGCTTGGAGACCTTGGCTTTCTTATCGACTTCTTCCTCGATCTTAGCCGTGAGGGAGAGAGCTTTGGTCAGGTTCATGGTGACCTTCTGACCAGGGTTCACCCACTTGCGCATGCTCTGGCTGTAGATGTGGCCGCCCTCGGTAACTTCCATGGCGCCGGCGGTCATCGGGAAAGCGAAGGGATTCTTGAAACTAAGAATATCCCACAAATTCTGCACGCCGCTTTCCTCAAGCGAGGGAACCAGTCTGCCGTTGTTGTAGCGCCTGGCTTCGATCTTCCATTCCGCTTTCCGCTCGATCTCGACTTCTGAAGTACCCACAGGGATATGCGTGGTGCTGTCCTTGTCCATGGAGTGCTTGCCAACGGAGACGTAGCTGACGTCGGAGCCCTGCTCCTTGTCGGTGGAGGCGAAACCTTCGCTCACCTGCATGGGCATATCCTCGACAACTTCCATGTCTTCTTCGTCTGCCACCGCCGTTTCGCGAGCCATTGCTCCTGCGGCAGGAGCGGATTCTTTGCGTTTTCCGAAATGCGCCGGAAGTTCATAGATGTTGTTTCTGGATGAAAAAAAGACTTTCTTTCTTAAGTCTTTCGCCGAGTCAGTTTCTCCTCCGCCGTTGAGGCCGAGGAAAAATCCCTGGACGGAAACCTTGAGGTCAAGCAATGACGGTGTGGCCATAAACTCCACGTTGGGCTGGCCGGCGACCAAGGTAATGTCAGCATTCTCAACTTTTTCCAAGTGGTTCCTGACATCAGCCGCCATAGAGAGATAAGCTTTGCCATCTCTATCCAGCTCCAATCTGTAAGAGGCAGCCCAGGCCATGCCGTCGGTGAGGTACTCGAACTCGAAGGGCTTTGTCGCGCCCATGACCTGCCAAAGCTTCGTCTTCAGATACTGCGGGCGTTCCTTTTCCTTGCCGGAGACCATCGTTATGCTGGCGGTCGGGATCTTGACGGCGGACTTGTTGGGAAGCCTGACCAACAGGTCGTTGCCAACGTTGCCTTCGATGACGCCAGTAACGCTGTAAGTCTTGGCGCCGCGCGCTTCCTTTTGCTCGGGCAGATAAAGGAACTGCTCTGCGCCTTCCTCGCTCCCGATCCACTTCAGGGCGCTGTCCAGATCCGGCATATCGGAAGTAAACCAAACTCTTCCCTTCTCACCTTTGAAGCGTTCCGAATATGGCAGATAATCCAACGACTCGTTCCGGTTGGTCCTGACGTCTTCAAGTTTAGCGGCGATGGAGATCTTCTCGTCGCCCATGATCCAGAAAGTGCCGTAGGCCGGGTTGATGTCGCCGGAGAAATAAAGGGGCTTGTCGCCTTCCGGCGGCGTCACCTGCCTTCTCACGATGGTAAGTCCGCTCTTGAAGAATTCAAGGGAAACGACGGGCGCCTTGACCAGCTCTTCCTGCTCGACGGCGAAAAGATTGGAACCTAAAAGCAGCGCCAGGACGGGCAAAACAAACAGATGATTTCTTCGCATGATGTTTCTCCTAAAAGTGGCTCGTTAATACCTGATGTAAGAGGTGTAGGTATAGTTGATCTCAACCGTGGCGCCCGGCTCTATCTCCGTTTCCACGGTCTTGGAGCTGACGGGGTTCACGCCGTAGGGAATGGAGACGGATCTCGTCTCCTTCTGCCCTTCTCCCAGTTCGACTTTCTCTATGACGCCGCTGACTCTCAGTATGATCTCCGCCGTAACTTTTTCCTTGCGGTGATTCTTAAGCGTGGCCTTGCCGTCCACCGTCACCTGACGGTAGGTGGAGTGCTCGAGTTTCAGCGTCTTGGGGTCAGCTTCTTCCGCCCTTTCGTTCTCCTCCAATTTCGGTTCCAAACTGAGAGCCTTGGTCAGAGTCGTCTTGCCTTCCTGGCCAGGATTCAGCCAGCTTTGCGGCGTCTGGCAATAGAACGTTCCGTCCAGCAAGACTTCCATGGGCGCGGTGGTCATGGGGAATGAGAAGGGGTTCTTGAAGACCAGGATGTCCCAGACCGTCTGGGCCGCGTTGGTCGTTAAGTTCCGCATATAGCCGTTCTGATCGATGTCGCGCATCGCGGTGACGTTCCAGGATACCTTGCTTGTGTATTCCAGTTCCGCGGAAGCGATGTCGGTTCTCAGCGTCTCGCCTTTCTTCAGGCTCTGCTTTCCAATCTTCTGGAAATGCATGTTGACCGCGCCTTTCTCCTCGACCTGGGCCACGGCGCCGAGCGTCGCGCTCTCCTCGTCGGCCATGTCCATGGCGGCGGATTTGGCCATCATGGGAGCCTGGGCCATATAATTGTTGGAAAGATAGCTGCGGCGAGGGCTCGGAGCATAGGCGGGGCCGCCGTCCAAAACGTTCAGGAAACCGTTGAGGGAGACTCTTAAGTTCAGGAGCGAATCCTTGCCTTCCATGTCGATCTTCGGGAAACCGGAGACAAGCGACACTTCCGCCTCGCTGAAGTCTTCCATCTCATTCTTGATGTCGGCGGCCATGGTGAGCTTCGCCTTGCCCTCGTTAAGCTCCATCCTGTAGTAAGGCGCCCAGGTCATGCCCTGAGTGGCGTACTCGATCTTGAAAGGCTTCTCGGCGCCCTCGACCTTCCAAAGATTCCTGGTGACGGAAGTCTCGATCTGGTTCTCGCCGGCGGCGGAAACAGCCTTCAGGTTAGCCGTGGGGATCCTGACGACGCCGCCCACCGGGAACCTAACCACCACTCCGTCGAAAACGGGATTGGGCAGCATTATGCCGTTCTTAACAATTGAGCTTGCTTTCGGCATCTTCTCCACCACGCCTTCCACCTTATAAACTGTCTTGGTTGATTTTTCATCCGTGACCGGCTGCACGGTGAGCACTCTTCCCGCGGCGCCTTCCTTTTGCAGGAAATCCAGTTCTTCCTTCAGACCGGTAAGCTCCGACACGAACCAAACCACCGCCTCGAAACCGCCGTGCCTTTCCGCAAAAGAGCGGGTGTCCACCGAGGACACGCTGTTGGAGATGACCGTCTCCTGAAAGGCCGTCATCTTTAAAGACTTGTCGCTCAGCGTCCAGAAAGTTCCGTGATAGGGCTTGATATCCCCGCTAAGGTAGCAGGGCCCTTCGCTGGGCGGCTCGACGCTCCTCTCCACCAGCACAGTGCCGTTCTTGAAAATAGAGAGACCCGCAATCGGCGCTTTGGTTATTTCAGAAGCGTTTATCGCCTCGCCGAAAACTACCGCCGACAAAAGCGACGTAACAAGAAACAAAGAAAGATTTCTCATAAATGTCCTCGTGTTGTTTTACTACATTCAATTTTAGCAAAAAAATGAGGAAGACGGTAAATAAAAAAGCTTCCCGGTTTCCCGGGAAGCTTTTTTCCTTTAAGCGTTAGCGCTGAGGCTTAAGCTTAGCTTGTCCTTATCTCTGCTTTCTGGCGAAAGCCAGGGCAAGGAGAGCCAGGATGCCGAGGAAGGCCGGTTCAGGCAGTCCCTTGGGCACCAGGAGGATGTTGACGTTGTCGAGGCAGATGTTGGCCTCGCCGCAGTAGCTCCAGAGTTTCAGCTTGGTCAGGTCTTCCCTGTCGAGCTGATCTTCAGAGATGCCGCCCGGATAGGTCAGGTCGGAATCGTTGCCTTCCATCTGGTATTCGTTCTCACCGAAGGTGACGGCGAAGAGGTTCTTGTGATCGAAGTCGATCAGCTGGGTGCTGAACCTCATGTAGAAACGGAACCAAGTGTCGCTTTCGACAGGAGTGGCCGTCTCTTTGTGCTCATCCCACCATTCTTGGTTGGTGATGTCGGAGAGGCCGATCTGCACGGGCAGGCTGGCCTGTTCTTCATCAAGCCAGAAGGAGGCTTCGCACTGTCTGTTGCCGTTGATCTGCGAGACATACCAGGCAGAGGAGGGATGCTCTTCCTCCGGACGGTCAACGTAGGTCTTCGGGATGTACATATCCATCGAATAGACCACGTCGTAATCAGCAGCGGCTTCGGCGGGAACGCCGAGGTTCAGCTGATAGCCGGTGTAGGTGGCCCAGTCGTTGGCGTTGATGAACTTGGCGACTTTCTTGCCGGATCCGGCAGGATCGAGAACGATGTCGGCTCTGTTGTGAGATGTGCATCTCAGCCAGCAGGAATCCTGCTCAGAGAGCTCGCCCACGACCTTGTCGCTTTCTTCCTTGGTGGTGTGCAGAGATCCGAAGTCGGAGGCGTAGAGCACGTAGCCCTGTTCCGGCGTGCCGCTCTGGATGGGCAGCACGACGTCCACGGTCTCCTGGCCTTCGATATCCGTAGTGAAGCGGATGGTCGGGCGATAGAAGCCGTAGCCGAGTTTGCTGCGGTCGATGCCTACGGTCATTCTGCAAGCGCCCTTTACCTCAAAGGTGTTCGTCGGAATGTTCAGATAATCAACGCCGGGTCCGGGAGCAGCGGTGAAGTGGAAGCTGTTGCCGCCGGCATTGGTAACTTTAACTTCGAATTCGTCAGCAGTGTAAGAGACAGGAACATTTTGCAAAGTGGTCACCATGACCGGCGGGACGTTCGGTCTGCCAACAGCTTCGATGCGGAAGTCATCGATGAAGTAAGGCTCGGCGTTGTCCCAGATATAGAAGCGGAATTCTTCGAAGTAGCTGTCAACGCAGTCGGGGTTCGTGTTGGGATCGTTGAGTTCATAGAACTCATCGCCGAACTGAACGGAGACCGTCCTTCTGTTCAGAGGATCGGAGTTGAAGGTGTAGCTCATGTCGAACCACTCGCCGGCCGGGATGGTGTTGGAGACCGCATCCTGGTTGGCGCTGTCCACGATCGTGAAGTAAACTTCATTCTGGTCGCAGTTCAAGGTGTATTCGCCCTGGCGCCTGTTGGCGCCGAAGGTCAGCTGCGGGACGCCGTCGCCGGGCACTTTCACGCGGCAGCTCACCTTGAAATTGTAGTCGTCGTAGAGTTTGTCGGGGACGTTGACTTTGGCATGCAGCTGTCCGCCGCCCTGCAGTTTCATGCACTTATTGCCGTCTTCTTCGACGACTTCAGCGTTATCCTGCAGCCAGGCGGGATCGACTCTGCTGATGGTGCCGAAGGGCGTTTCTTCAAAGTCGCTGTAATAGAAGGTAATGCCGGTTTCGTCGAAACCCTGGACATAGAGATTGGCAGTGGCGGTTGAGCCGGCGC
>JAFSWV010000221.1 GCA_017444325.1 bacterium
CCCTTCTGACCTTTGACGGTGACCTTGCCGGTCTCGGCCGTCACGGTCACGCCCTGGGGCACCGTAATAGTTTTTCTTCCGATTCGTGACATTTTCTTTTATATTTGGGTTTCGCGGATCACCGCTTTGATTACCATATTTCCACTAAGAGCTCGCCGCCCACATTGCGCTTCTTGGCTTCCTTGCTCGTTATGACGCCTTCCGGGGTGGAGACGATCATAAGACCAAGCCCGCCTCTGACCAGCTTCATTTCGGAAGCGGCCGCGTAACGGCGCAGACCGGGCTTAGAGACGCGTTTGATATGCTGAATGACCGGTTCGTGACGGAAATAACGGATATAGACGCGGAGAGTCGGGATAGGAGCATCCTCCACCGGCTGATAACCGCTGATGAAACCTTCCGCCTTCAGAACTTCCAGAATGCTTACTTTGAGCTTGGAAGCGGGGACGTCGACGCTGCGATGCTTAGCCATGCACGCGTTTCTGATGCGCGCAAGAAGATCGCCGATCGGGTCTGACATTGCCATACTTAACTCCTGATATATTGAATTATCTTGTTTTCAGAAAAATTACCAGCTGGATTTGACCACGCCGGGGATAGCGCCGTTGCCCGCCAGTTCGCGGAAACAAATACGGCAAAGCTGGAACTTACGCATATACCCGCGACGACGGCCGCATCTCTGACAGCGATTGTAGCCTCTGCAACTGAACTTCGGGGTCCTTTTCTGCTTCTGTATCAATGATGTTTTAGCCACTTTGAGAACCTTTATTTAGCGTTAGTGTTTTTCACGAAAGGCATACCGAATTCCTTCAGCATGGCTTTGCAGTCAGCGTCGGAAGTGGTGCTGGTGACGAACGTAATATTCATGCCCTGCTGGCGTTTCACTTTGTCCGGGTTGATCTCGGGGAAGACCAGCTGGTCGTTAAGGCCGAAAGAGAAATTGCCGTTGCCGTCGAAGCCCTTGGCGGAGATGCCGCGGAAGTCGCGGATGCGGGGCAGGGCGATGCAGATGAGTCTTTCCAAGAACTCATACATGCGGGCGCCGCGCAGGGTGACTTTGCAGCCGACCTGGTTGCCTTCTCTCAGCTTGAAGTTGGAGACGGACTTCGTGGCTTTGGTGATGACGGGCTTCTGGCCGGTGATGATGGCCAGGTCCGCGGCGGCGTTCTGAACGTGGGCCGCGTCTTCAGTAGCGATGCCGACGCCCATGCTCACCACGATCTTCACGAGTTTCGGGACGAGGTGGACGTTTTCCTTCTTGAGATCCTTGAAAAGCTTGGCTTTGATCTCGTCGTTGTAGAGCGCCATGAAACGCGGCGTCACTTTCTCGGCGGGGGCAGAAGCCTTGGCTTCCGGAGCTTCTTTCTTAGCTTTTGCGCACATTTTTTATCTTTCCTTTATGCTTACCTTGCTTATTCGTTCGAGCCGGAGCTCACGAGCTTCACGTTCGAGATGTGGATGGGAGCCTCTTTGTCGACGATGCCGCCCTTCTGGGCTTCGCTGCGGGCCTTGACGTGGCGCTTCTGGAGCTTCACGCCCTCCACCTTGATGGTGCAGTTTTCACAGCCGGCATTCTTGACGCTGAGGACTTTGCCTTCCTTGCCTTTGCCGTTGCCGGAGATAACTTTGACGATGTCACCTTTTTTGATACCCATAAAATTACCTTCCTTACACAACTTCCGGGGCTAAAGAAACGATCTTCGTAAACTTCTTTTCACGCAGTTCCCTGGCCACGGGCCCGAAGATACGGGTGCCTTTCGGATCTTTGTCCTTGGCGAGGATGACCAGCGCGTTGTTGTCGAAACGGAGCTTAGAGCCGTCTTTGCGTTTGATGATGTTCTTGGTGCGGACGATGACGCCTTTCACCACTTCGCCTTTCTTGACGGGGCTGTTGGGGTCGGCGGCCTTGACGGAGCAGACGATGATGTCGCCCACCTGAGCGTAATGACGCTTAGTACCGCCGAGGACTCGGATGCACATGACCTCACGGGCGCCCGTGTTGTCGGCGACTACCAGTCTGGTTTGTTGCTGAATCATACTTTCTTACTCCTTACTGCTGTTCGGAAGCGTTCAGAGTGGCGCGCTCAACGATCTCAAGGAGACGCCAACGTTTGGTTTTGCTAATAGGACGGCACTCTTCTATTCTGACGGTGTCGCCGAGACGAGCTTCGTTCTTCTCGTCATGAACGTAGTACTTCTTGACCAGGCGCACCATCTTGCTGTACAAGACGTGCGGCGCACGGCGTTCGACACGCACCACGAGGGATTTGTCTCCCTTATCGCTGATCACCACGCCCTGGCGGATCTTTCTGCTGCTATCAATTTTGTTTTCCATTATCTGGTTTCCGATTTATGTCGTTACTGCGACTTTTTATTCTTTTCAGTGATGACGGTCTTGACCTGGGCGATCGCGCGGCGATTCTGCTTCAGTTCGTGGGTGGTCGTCAGCTGCTTAATGGCTTTCTTATTGCGAAGCTCGAAGCTTTCCTTCTGCAGACGGGAGAGTTCCTTCTCCAGCTGGTCCACTTCCAGATTGCGGATCTCGTTAGCTTTCTTCATCGGTTGTCTCCTTAGATTACATGCCTCGCGACGAAGCGAGTGCGGATGGAGAGTTTAGCGGCGGCCAGGCAGAGAGCCTCTTTGGCGACGGCTTCCGTAACGCCTTCGATCTCGAACATGACCTTGCCCGGACGGACGACGGCGACCCAACCTTCGGTGGCGCCTTTGCCTTTGCCCTGACGGGTCTCAGCGGGTTTCTTGCTGTAGGGTTTGTCGGGGAACGAGCGGATCCAGACTTTGCCGCGTCTCTTCATGTGACGGGTGATGGCGACACGGGCCGCCTCGATCTGGATGGCTGTGACCCAGCCTCTGTCCAGGGCCTGAAGGCCGTATTCACCGAAAGCGACTTCCGTTCCGCCCTTGGCGAGACCGGAGCGCGACATGCGCTGCTGCTTTCTGAACTTAACTCTTTTCGGTTGTAGAGCCATAATCTATCTTCCTTCTCAAATTATTCTCTGTTACTTGGCCTTCTCGGCGCGGGGAGCTCTCGGGCCGCGGGGGGCTCTGGGCTTGGAGGGACGGCGTTCCGCCTTCTCTTCGAGGGCCTTGTCGTTGCGGGAGATCCAGACTTTGCAGCCGATGGCGCCGTAAGTCGTGCGGGCTTCGGCGAAACCGAAGTCGATGTCCGCTCTCAAGGTGTGCAGAGGCACTTTGCCGACGCGGATGGACTCGGTGCGGGCAATCTCAGCGCCGCCGAGACGGCCGCTCACGACGATACGGATGCCGAGGGCGCCCATATCCATGGCGAGCTGGGAGCTGCGTTTCAAAACGCGCTTATAGGAAGCGCGCTTCTCGAGCTGCTGGGCAACGCCTTCCGCCACGAGCTGGGCTTCCAGTTCCGGGCGCTTGATCTCTTCGATCTCAATGTAGATGTCGCGCTTGGTGAACTGCTTCAATTCATCGCGCAGCTTGTTGATGTCGCCGCCTTTCGTGCCGATGACCAGACCCGGACGGGCCGTGTAGACGGTCACGCGGATACGGTCGGTGACGCGTTCGATCTTAACGTGAGCAACGCCGGAAGCGTAGAGTTTACGCTTGACGAAATCGCGGATCTTCAGATCCTCTATCAGCATGGCGCCAAACTCTTTACTTGGCGCGTACCACTTCGACTGCCAGTCGCGGTTCAAGGCGATGCGCAGACCTATCGGATTTACTTTTTGTCCCACTGGATTTAACTCCGGTTCTCTCTGTTTTTGCGGTGTTTATTTACCGAAATAGTGACAGAGATTATACCATTATGGCCCCTGGAAATCAAGGACCGGTTTTCTTAGATTTTTAGCGCTCGTCCGTCACCGTCACGGTGATGTGGCTAGTGCGTTTGATGATCCTGTTCGCACGGCCTCTGGAGGCCGGACGAAAACGTTTCATGGTCGGTCCGCCGTCGACCGTCGCGGATTTCACGACGAGGTCTTCGGGCAGAATAGAGGCGCCGGCGTTGGCCACGGCGGACTTGAGGACCTTCACCACGAGACGGCTGGCCTTTTTCGGCGTAGCGTCAAGGATGCGGAGAGCCTCAGGAACGGCCTTTTTCGAGATCAGGTTAGTGACCAGGCGCGCCTTGGTTGGTGATATTCTCACCGTCTTAGCAATTGCTTTCGCTTCCATGTGTCTATTTTCCTTCTTTAACTAATTTCGGTATTATTCACCGGGCTTCTTACCCTTGCTGCCGCTGTGCTGGCGGAACGTGCGAGTCGGCGCGAATTCGCCGAGCTTGTGACCCACCATGTTCTCCGTGATGAAGACTGACACATGCTTTCTGCCATCGTGGACCAGGAATGTGTGTCCCACGAATTCCGGGGTTACCATTGAACGGCGAGACCAGGTCTTGATAGGTCTGTGTTCACCGCTCTCGGTCAAACGCTGGATCTTGACCAGCAGTTTGTCTTCGACATAAGGTCCTTTTTTAATTGATCGAGCCATAGCCTTTCGTCCGTCGTTTTATAATGTAATCGCTTCTCTTGGAGCGCGTTCTGGTCTTGCGTCCCAAACTCCTCTTGCCCCAGGGCGTAGTCGGATGACCGCCGGAGGCTCTGCCTTCGCCGCCGCCCATCGGGTGGTCGATCGGGTTCATGGCAACGCCTCGTACGCTCGGCCTGATGCCGCGCCAGCGGTTGCGGCCGGCCTTGCCAAGAGAGACTTTCTCATGGTCTCTGTTGCCGACCACGCCGATAGTGGCGCGCGCTTCCAGGGGGATCAGACGGACTTCGCCGCTGCCCATGCGAACGTGAGCGAACTTGCCTTCCTTCGCCATCAGGGTCGCGAAACAACCGGCGCTGCGCACCAGCTTGCCGCCCTGACCGGGGATCAGTTCGATGTTGTGGATCTGGGTGCCCAAAGGAATGCGGGAAAGCGGCATGGTGTTGCCGACGTTGAATTCGCATTCGTCGCCGGACATGATCGTGTTGCCGACCGCGATGCCTTCCGGGGCAATGATGTAACGCTTTTCGCCGTCCTTATAGTTGATGAGGGCGATGTGAGCCGTACGATAAGGATCGTATTCGATGCGCGCGACGGTGCCGGGGATGCCGTCTTTGTCGCGCTTGAAGTCGATCAGACGATACAAGCGTTTGTGGTGACCGCCCTGGTGTCTCATAGAGACGTGACCATAGGCGTCACGACCCGCATGGCTTTTAAGTTTGACCACCAAGCTCTGCTCGGGTCCCTCTTTGTAGAGGTCCTCGCGCGAGATGTTGGACATGTGGCGCCTTGAGGGGGTTGTGGGTTTGTATTTTTTGATTGCCATAATTCTAATTTAGTTCCTAAACTGTGAAGCCAATTTTTACGTCAAGCTGATGGAATTGCCGGAAGCGAGGCGCACGATGGCGCGGCGGTATCCGGGAACATAGCCGATCTTGAGGCCGCGGCGGCGTTCTTTGCCGACTCGGTTTAAGATCTGCACTTCCTCTACTTTGACCTGGTAAAGCGCCTCAACGGCGGCCTTGACCTCGATCTTGTTGGCGTTGGCAGCCACTTTGAAGATGTACTGGTTCGCGGTCTCGGCGAGGAAAGTCCCCTTTTCCGAGATGATCTGGCTCTTGATTATTTCAGAGGGATTCTTCATTAGGCCTCCTTAATATTCTGGCTGGCCAGGAAACGCTCTTCCAGGACTTTGCAGGCGGCCTCGGAGAGGACCACCTCAGTGGCGTTCACGAGATCAAAAACGTTCACCCGGTCGGTGATGACGAAGAGCGCGTTCTCGATGTTGCGGGTGGACAGGCAGGCGTTTTCGTCGCCAGGCAGGCCAACCAGCATCAGTTTGCGGGACTCGAGGGCTTTCTTGAGGCCGGCCATAACTTTCGTCTGGGGCTTCTCCATATTCCAGTCGGCGATCACGCTAACGGAGCCATCGCGCATCATCTGGGCCAAAGTGCCGTAAAGAGCGATGCGGCGCTGCTTCTTGTTTATCTTCAGTTCATAGCTTCTGGGATGAGGGCCGTGGGCGATACCGCCGCCGCGCCTCACAGGGGAAGCGAAATAACCGGCGCGGGCATTGCCGGTGCCTTTCTGACGGAAAGGTTTCTTCTTCGTGAGGTTCACTTCAGACTTGGTCAGCGTAGAGGCGTTGCCCTGACGCTTGTTGGCCAGCTGAGCGACCACACAGTCATGCGTGAGTTCGGGATTGTAAGGGAAAGTCATGAAAGCTTCAGAGACTTCCACAGTGCCCGTCTTCTCGCCCGCAAAGTTAATCTTTGTTAATGATGCCATTTATTATAGTTCCTTTTTATTTCTGAACCTTGGCTTTAACGCCCGGGCGGACGATCACGAGACCGGTCTTGGGGCCCGGAACAGCGCCGCGGATGGCGATCAGATTCTCGTTAGCATCGATCGTCTCAACCGTCAGGCTCTGGACAGTGACGCGCTCATTGCCCATCTGACCGGGCATGCCGCGCAGTTTGAAAACACGTGAAGGATACGCGCTTGAGCTGATACCGCCGGTGGAACGGTGGAACATGGAGCCGTGAGCGTCGCCGCCGCCATGGTGATGGTGGCGCTTGATGACGCCCTGGTAGCCCATGCCTCGGCTCGTGCCGATCACGTCGACCGTCTGGCCGACGGTGAACTGCTCGACGCCGATGGTCTGGCCGACTTCATAGTCGTCCAGGTTTTCCACGCGCATATCGCGGCAGAAGCGATAAGCCTGAGCCTGGCCGGCCTTCTTGGCATGGCCGAGCTGCGGCTTCTTCGCGGCTTTATCCTTGATCGGTTCAAATCCAAGCTGCACTGCGTTCACGCCGCCGTTCTTTTCGGCAGGCTTCTTCTGCAACACGACGCAGGGTCCGGCCTGAACGACGGTCACGGCCACGGCCGTTCCGTCTTCGCGGTAGACTTGCGTCATTCCTATCTTTCTTCCAAGCAGCATTGCTTTTCCTCTATTATTACTTCTTCAAATGAGAGCGCCCTAATTAGAGCACCTTGATCTGGATGTCAACACCGGCAGGCAGATTCAGCTTCTTCAAGCCGTCAACTGTCTTGGCAGTCGGGCAGACGATGTCGATGAGGCGGTTGTGAGTCCTCTGTTCGAACTGTTCGCGGCTCTTCTTATCGACGTGCGGGCTGCGGTTCACGGTGTATTTTTCAATCTGCGTCGGCAGAGGGATGGGGCCCGTAACGAGGGCCCCCGTGCTCTTTGCCGTCTCGACGATATCCTGCGTGGAAGCGTCAAGCACGCGATGGTCATACGCGCGCAGTTTGATCCTAATGCGCTGTTCGTCAGACATTATTATTTCCTAATTACTAATTATTCTTTGATCTCGGTAACCTGACCGGAACCGACGGTGTGGCCGCCTTCGCGGATAGCGAACTTAAGACCCTTCTCCATGGCGATCGGGGTGATCAGCTCGACGTTGATCGTCACGTGGTCGCCAGGCATGACCATCTCGACGCCCTCGGGCAGCTCGATGGAACCGGTCACGTCAGTCGTGCGGAAGTAGAACTGGGGACGATAGCCTTTGAAGAACGGGGTGTGACGGCCGCCCTCTTCCTTGGTCAGGATGTAAACTTCGCCGACGAACTTGGTGTGAGGATGAATGGAACCGGGCTTAGCAACGACCTGGCCGCGCATAATGGCGTCCTTGTCAATGCCGCGGAGAAGCAGACCGACGTTGTCGCCAGCCTGGCCTTCTTCCAGCTGCTTGCGGAACATTTCAACGCCCGTGACGGTGGATTTCTGGGTCTCGCGGAGACCGAGGATCTCAACTTCGTCACCAACGTGGACGACGCCCTGCTCGATACGGCCGGTAGCGACGGTGCCGCGGCCGGAAAGGGAAAAGACGTCCTCAACAGCCATAAGGAACGGCTTGTCGGTCAGACGCTGGGGCTCAGGAATATAGGTGTCGAGGGCGTGGACCAGATCCATGATGCTCTGGACGTACTTCGGATCGCCTTCGATGGCCTTAAGAGCGGAACCGCGGATGATGGGGATCTCGTCGCCCGGGAAGTCGTACTTGGTCAGGAGCTCTCTGAGTTCCATTTCGACGAGTTCGAGAAGCTCGGGATCGTCGACCAGGTCAACTTTGTTCAAGAAAACAACGATGGCGGGGACGCCGACCTGACGGGCAAGCAGGATGTGCTCGCGGGTCTGGGGCATGGGGCCGTCATCAGCGGCAACAACCAGAATAGAGCCGTCCATCTGAGCGGCGCCGGTGATCATGTTCTTGATGTAGTCGGCGTGCCCCGGGCAGTCGATGTGGGCATAGTGACGGGTCTCGCTCTCGTACTCGACGTGGGAGGTGGCGATCGTCAGGGTTTTGCTTTCGTTACGGAAGCCCTGGGAGGCGGAAGCCTTGGTGACTTCAGAGTAGGGCACGAATTTGGACAGACCTTTCTCAGCCAAAACTTTCGTTAGGGCAGCGGTGGTCGTGGATTTGCCGTGGTCGATGTGACCGATCGTACCGACGTTCACGTGGGGCTTAGTTCTGTTGTAAGTTTCCTTAGCCATAAAATTTCTCCAATGGTTTGGATTATGTAATGAATTAAAAAAATTTTTTATATGTTGTTAACCACATATTTTCACTTCTGACAAGACATCCATCTATTCGGTGTCTAGATCTTCGTTAGCGTCTGCATCTATTCGCGACGCGTATGAGGTATGTTTTTTTCAGCACCGGAAAAGTCGCTCTCGCGCTTTTTCACGATGGGTGAAGACAATAATATCAGAAAGGGTGTTTAATTTCAAGCACCCCCAAAACCGCCCTCTCCCCCTTCCCACATAACCAATTAACAGAAAGAAACATAACCTACTAAATCACCCTGTGCAAAAACCGTTTAAAACATATGATTTTAGCCAAGCAAGGCTCATCTCAAAACCATAAGCCTTATGCTAAAATATTCTTGATGAACGCGAGAATAAAACAACTGAGGGAAAACGTCCGCAACGG
>JAFSWV010000222.1 GCA_017444325.1 bacterium
TCGAAAAGCCTAACATATAAAGCGCGCCCGAGGGCGCGCTTTCTTTTTTTTATAGCTGTTAAATATTTGTTCCTTGCTTTTTTATAGAGAGTTTTGATAGAATAGTCCGAACTTTGTGTGTAAATCTCTTTCACTCCAACTTTTTTTCGGGAGGCATTTTTATGAAACTGACGACTTTTATTATTGGCATCGTGGTGCTTTTTTGCGCTGCGATGAGTTTGCGCGCTGTTGAAGTTCCCGCCGGCGCCGTTTGGTCGTCCGATTTTGCTCTGGACAACTACAATGTTGCCCCCGGCAAGACCTTGGAGCTTTCACCCGCCGCCGCCCTCACTTATAGCGCGAAATGGGCTGAAGGCGAGAACAGGCAGGCGAGTCTTTTGGCGACTTCGTCTGATCCTTACCATATCATGACGAGCGGAACGGAAGCCGAAGGAAGCTACGTTTGGGATTACGAATCCGTTGATCCCTCCGTCCTTCCCAGGGGTGACGTTTACACCCTGAGCTACACTATCACGAGCGGTGAAACGATCATTGGCACTGAAGAGGCCGAATCGAAGATCAGGCTTCTGCCGGAACCGGCTCTGCTTTTCCTGCTTCCGTTTCTGTTTGCTTTGTTCTACGGCAGAAAGATGAAGCTCTGCGTTCCCGCGCTTCTTCTGGCTTTGATCTCCTTTGAAGCCGCTGCTGATGTGGTGTCTGGTATTTCCTGCCGCCAGCGCTGGCCCTGGAACGGCAAAGTTGACATCGACTACACTTTGACCCCTCAAAACGCCAGCGCCGGCCCCGTCTTCAGCGTTCAGTTCTTCGGCAAAGTCGGCGACGGCGCAGCCTTCAATCTTTCCGATTTGGAAGGCGAAGGCCAATACGGGATCGTTTTCGGCTCCGGTGCTAAGCGCATTACCTGGGACAGCACTAAACAACTTGGACATACGGTGGATTCCAGCGCGGTCAAAGTTGCCATTTATGCCGAGGACGTCACCGGCGACGCGACGTATATCGTTTTCGATCTTAGCAACAACTCCGTCGGTTTCACTACGACTCCGCCCAGCGTCGCCGAGGGCGCCATCACCAAGCTCAGTCAGGTCTGGTTCAGGCGTGTAGAGGCCGGCACCTTCGTCATGGGTTCCAACTCCAACGATCCCTATCATTCAGAGTACGCCGCGAGCGAGGTGGAACACCCCGTCACCATTACGAAACCTTTCTACATGGGCGTCTTTGAATTTACGCAGAAGCAGTTCGAGACCATAGCCGGTTACAACCCTGTTGAAATGTGGGCTTACATTGGCCCCACCAAACCTGTCGACAGTGTCAGTTACAACGACCTGAGGGGCGAAAACGCCGGCGCGACTTGGCCGCAATACACCGACCACAGGGTGGACGCCAGCAGCTTCTTCGGCGTTTTCAGGGCTCGCTTCGGCAACCGCTTCATCTTCGACCTTCCCACCGATGCACAGTGGGAAATGGCTTGCCGCGACAAAGGCGACGGCACCTACTGGGGCAGCGGCGTCTGGAACGACGGCAGCCCCATTCTGGGCACCAACCCCGACTCCAACCTTGACAATCTGGCCAACTACGACGGCGACTCAAACCCCGTGCCGCACGAAGTCGGAACGAAAGATCCTAACGGCATAGGTCTTTACGACATGCACGGCAACGTGGATGAAGTGTGCCTGGATATTTGGGCGCCGGATGTATCCAGCTACACCGTCGATCCCGTTGGTCCTTTACCCAGCTATAATTTATATCGCGTCGTCCGCAGCGGAGACTGCTCCACCGACGCTAAAGAATGCCGCGCTGCTCACCGCAGCTTTTTATTCCCTAGCAACAGATTGTCCGAAGACGGTTTCCGCGCGGTGTTCAATCCCTTTGTAAGATAAAGATCAAAGCAATTCGCTTCGGATGAAAGCGCGGATGTTTTCGCGGTAATTCTGAAGGGAATATTTACGGGCGTTCTCAATAGCTTTTGCTGAGAACGCCCTTCTTTTTTGCTCATCACTGATGAGCTGGGAAGCTGCTTGCAAAATGCCTTCCCTCGTTGATTCCTTCGTTTGGGGATCGATGAAGAGCGCGCTGTCGGGAGAGAGGAGGTCCGTTATGGGCCTTATCTTAGATGTGATGACGGGAAGGCCCATAGCCTGGGCCTCAATGATGCCGACGCCGAAGCCTTCTCTTTTGGTGGCGGAGATAAAGACGTCGGAAAGCGAGAGCAGTGCCGGCATGTCGAAAGTGTCCACCCAGCCTAAGAAGCGGACCCGGTCCTCGACCTGCAGAAGCTCAGCCAGTTTTTGAAGCTTTTCTTTTTTGGGACCGTCGCCGGCGATGGCGAGGAAAACATTCCTGGGCAGATCGTGAAGGACGGAGATTGATTCCGAAAGGCCCTTGTCGTCCACAAGGCGGGCGGCGCAAGTCAGAAGGAAAGCGCCGGACGGAAGATCAAGGCGTTTTTTTAGATCTTCCTTTCTTGCTGGGTCGACTTTTTCAGGATCGTAAGAAGGGCCGGCGAAATTGGGAATGATAACGCACTTTTCCCTTTCCGTTATGCCTTGCTCGACAAGAGAATCCTCGACCAGATTCGTGACGCAGATGAATTTCTTCGTGCGTTTGGCGGCGAAGCGTTCCAAAAAGAGATAA
>JAFSWV010000223.1 GCA_017444325.1 bacterium
AGTCGCGGCCGGCCACGACGAAAGTATATTCGCACTGCGTTTCGCCTTCCTTTATGAAGCGCGGATAGCGTTCGGGCAGGCCGGAAAGGGCATGGCTGCCTAAGGCGACGCGCTCTTCAGGAATGGTCGGTACGAGCGTAAGGTAGCAGGCCGGGAGGATCTGGTCGGTGTCGATCTTGTCGTCCAGAACGTAAGCTTTGCCTTTGATGATGTTTTCCATTAGAGCACCTCCCTGGGGTCAGTTATGACGCCGAAAAGGGCAGTGGCCGCGGCGGTGTAGGGCGAAGCGAGGTAAACCTGGCTCTGCATGGAGCCCATGCGGCCCGGGAAGTTGCGGTTGGTCGTGGAGACCACCACTTCGTCAGCCATGGTGCGTCCGTAGGTGTCGATAGGTCCGCCCATGCAGGCGCCGCAGGAGGGCGGCTGGATGGGATCGCAGCCGGCGGATTCGAAGATCTCGCGCAGCGTCTGGCCGTCCACTTTCTCGGTGTCGAGGGAAGCGGAGACTTCCTTGGTCGCAGGAGTGATGATGGTTCTGATCTTGACTTTCCTTCCTTTCAAAACTTCCGCGGCGGCTTTGAAGTCGGCGGTCTTGCCGCCGGTGCAGGAGCCGATGTAAACTTGCGTGATGGGGGTTCCCGCTACGTCTTTCGCCGGGCAGACGTTGCCGGGGGAAAAAGGTTTCGCCACTACCGGCACGAGCTCCTCGGCTTTGAATTCATATTTCGCGGCGTAATTGGCGTCCGGATCGGACTGGTATTCCGTGTAGGGGACATCAGTCCTTCCCTTCAGGTATTCCCTGGTCTTTTCGTCGGGGGCGATGATGCCGTTCTTGGCGCCGGCTTCCACCGCCATGTTGCAGATCGTCATGCGCTCGTCCATGCAAAGAGAGCTGATGGTCGAGCCGCGGAACTCCATAGAGCAATAGGTCGCGCCGTCTGAGCCGATCCTGCCGATGGAAGTTAAGATTATGTCTTTGCCCATGACGCCTTTCGGGAGCTTGCCCTCGAAAAGGAAGAGCAGAGATTTGGGAACTTTCAGGAGGAACTTGCCTGTGCCGAGGACGAAGCCGGCGTCAGTGTTGCCGACGCCCGTAGAAAATTCGCCGAAGGCGCCGTAAGTGCAGGTGTGCGAGTCGGTGCCGATGGCCAGTTCGCCGGGACGGCAGTGGCCGCCCTGGGGGAGGCCAACGTGGCAGACGCCGCGGTAGGTCTCATTGGCGGGATCGTAGAAATATTTGACGCCTTTCCTTTTGGCATATCCCCTGAGCAGGTCCACGTTCCTTATGGAAGCGGGATCTTTGGTGAAGATGAAGTGGTCGGGAATAAGGATGACCTTCTCTTTGTCGAAAACGGGGGCGTCGCTGCCGAACTCGCGTTCCATGATGGCGAAAGAAGGGGGACCGCAGACGTCGTGAGTCATCACGAGGTCAACGGAGACCCAAACGGTCTCGCCCGGCGTAACGGAAGTTCTGCCGGCGTGCTTGGCGATAATTTTTTCAGTGATTGTCAGACCCATACAAAAGGCATAGTTTTTTAATTACAAGTATTCGACATTATACTCTTAGGCCCTTTTCAAGTCAAATAGCCGAGGGTTGGAAGACGACGTGTGGCTTCTTTGCAAATGCGCCTCTTTTTTGGTAATATGAACAATATGTTTTTACTATCTGAATTCCTAAAGTGGCGCCTTCATTCCGTCTCCATGCAGTTCGAGCCCGAACTGAAAGTCATGGAGGTCTCGCGGCTGAAAGGCGGGCATATCAACAGCACCTATCACATCCACGGGATGATGAACGGGCGCTACGACGACTTCGTTCTGCAGAGGCTGAACACCAAGGTGTTCACCGAGCCCGACAAAGTCATGAACAATATCGGGCGCGTCTGCCAGCGTCTGAGGAAGAAAGTCCGGGAGGACAAGTCGGTCAGGATCGTTCCGCTGCAGTTTCGCGCCGCCAGCGACGGCCGTTACTTCTTCATAGACGACAACGGCGAGTTCTGGCGCGTCATGGAATACGTCAAAGGCGGTTTCTCCGTCGATCACGCCGATACTGTGACCCAGGCTTACGAGACCGGCAAGGCTTTCGGCGAGTTCCAGTACCTTTTGAACGACATTCCGGGCGGGCCTCTGGAGATAACGATCCCCCGTTTCCACGACACGGTCTTCCGTTTCGAGCAGCTTATGGACGCCTACAAGCAGGACGCCGCCGGCAGAGCCGCAAGCGTAAAGGAAGAGATGGATTTCTGCTTCGCGAGGAAAGACACCATCAGCTGCGTATTGGACGGAATTGCGGACGGCAGCATCCCGGAAAGAGTGACGCACAACGACACCAAGATCAACAACGTGCTCCTGGACGCCAACGGGAAAAGGCTCTGCGTCATCGACTACGACACCCTGATGCCGGGCTCTTCCCTGTACGACGTCGGCGACTGCGTGCGTAGTACCACCAGGACTGGCGACGAGGACGAACGCGACCTCGACAAGATCAATATGGACATCTCGCTCTTCGAAGGCCTTGTCAGGGGATACGTTTCCGCGACCAAGAACATTCTCTCCGAAAGAGAAAAAGAGCTCCTCTATTTCTGCGGCAATCTGATCACCTTTGAAATAGGCCTCCGCTTCCTGGCGGACCACCTTAACGGCGACGTCTATTTCCAGACGGAAAGGGAAAACCACAACCTTGACCGCGCCAGAGTCCAGTTCAAGATGGTTAAATCTATGGAGGATCAAAAAGACGAGATGCGCAGGATAGTGGACGAGCTTTTAAAAGAGAAATTAAATTAAGGAAGATATATGGCAGTTTCAAAGAAGAAATTGTTTTTAGGGGTGGACATCGGCTCCACGACGATAAAGGCTGTGATCCTTACCGAGGAAGGCAAGGTCATGCACTCCATGTACCAGCGCACCGTGCCGAAAAAAGACGCGAAACTCGCCTGCACCGGCCGCTGCTCGAACTGCGGGCAGTGCAATGTGGGCGCCCTCACGAAAACG
>JAFSWV010000224.1 GCA_017444325.1 bacterium
AGTGGGAACGCAGATGGCCGAACAGGAAGGCTGGTCTTTCTTCAAAACTTACACCGGCAACTCCACGGTCGTGGACAACGCCCCCAATATTGATGGCAAGGCAATGCTTCTTTCACAATCCCCGGAAGGAAGTGATGAGTTTGTCATGGTATTCACACCTAGTTTTGATATGACCATGGCTAATCCTATGGCCTACTTGGTCACAGTCAGCGCTAGAGTAATCATGGGCAGTGGCGAGGACCTTTTCGCCATATATGACAGCAACGACAATCGTTATTTTTATTTGAAGGGCGATCGCGAAAGTGGAAATCTTAACAGCAACCCCTCCGGCGTAAACTTCACTAATCTCTATACCGATGCCGCAACTCCCAACGAGATCTCCTTCGTTTGGGACCCCTATTTCCAGAAGGTCGTCAAGGTCACCTGCAACGGCCAAGAACAGGAATGCAGCATTTCGCCAAACGGCACCTACGAACAACCTTCAAAACTTCGTCTTTCAACGAGGCTTGATAAGTTGGACGGGGCGGAAGGATCTTACTATGATTTTGTGGACGTATCTTACGCTTCCCGTGCCACCGGCGCGCTGCTTTACTGCGAAACCGACGCGCTCATCCCCTTGGACGCTGAAAGCGCGGAATTCACTCTCTCCAACTTAGGCCCCGAGGGCACCACTGTTGACTATTCTGTTACCACCTCAGGCGATTGGCTGAGCGTCACTCCCGACAGCGGTTCCTTCAACGAATCCGCCACTCTGACTCTGAAGGCTGCGGAAGGATTGGAAGAGGGCTTCTATCGCGGCACCATGACCGTTGACGGCGGCGACGCCGGAACGAAAGTTGTTTCAGTCATGTGCTCCAACGGCAACGTCATCTTCGAAGAAAAGTTCGACGACATGACGCCCGGCAACATCGTCGGCCAGCGCGGCTGGACGGTTGACGTCGGCAACGTTTCCATCACCAACGCTTACGATTGCTCCGGAAACTGCATGTTCATGCACCGCTGCGGCGGCGGCTACGCCTGCAGCATGTACCTGCCGAAGCCCTGGTACGAGAATTTCATCATTAAAGTCAGCTACGACCTCTACTGGCCCAGCGACAGCAACTGCGACGACTCCTACGTTTTGATGAAGGACAACGGCAAGAACGAAAAGTTCGAAGGCCAGTTCATGCCCACTTACGGCGAAGACGGCGGCCTCGGCCTGAAGATGATTAAGAGGAGCAAAAAGGACGGTTCCGAAGAAGAGAAGCGCGTCAAGAATTTCCCACTCTCTCCCTTCGACACCTGGAACAGAGTCGAATACGTTCTGGATTTGCAGAGCCAGAAGCTTCTTTCCTTCTCCATGGGCGAAAACGTCACCAACTTCGTCGATTGGCCGCTTATGAACCAGGGCTGCAACTTCTTCAACTCCTGGGGCCATTCCGCCTGGAACGGCGAGGACAACGGCAGCCGCGTGGCGGTCGATAACCTGAAGATCGAAAGAGTGCCCAGGGAAGCCGATCCCGAACTGGTCACCATCAAATACGACTCCTTTGGAACCGGCGACACCATCACCATCCCCATCAGGAACGGCGGCGCCGGCAGTTTCGATTATACCGCTGAAGTCCTCGACCTTGACGACGCTCTGACGGTCACGAATCCCACTGGCACTGTTACTGACTCCGTTGACCTTGTCATCAACATCGACAGGACCGATCTGGAAGACAATTTCTACCGCACCAGGATCAGGATCGACGCCGGTGAAGCGGGCTGCGCCACCAGCATAGCCTCCTTCGTTTGCGGCAACGTCTATTACTTCGCAGATTTTGAAGAACCTTTCTTCACGCTCGGTGATTTTGCCGGTCAGGATCAATGGGTTGACGATAACGGCGGAGAAAACATCGCCTACATCTGCTCCACCAACGACCAGCAGTCCCTCTACATGGAATACGGCGGCAACTACGGCGGCTATATGCATACTCTGGATGTGCCGGCTAACC
Organism: bacterium; assembly: GCA_017444325.1. Lineage (GTDB taxonomy): Bacteria > Auribacterota > UBA3054 > UBA3054 > UBA3054 > UBA3054. The sequence continues at coordinate 1,977 of JAFSWV010000224.1, forward strand.
AATTGGTGAAGTTTGAAATGGACGTGTTCGTTCCGCCCGCCATCTTCGAAGATCCTGAATGGATGGATCAAAATTTACTCTATCTTAAGCAGAACAGCAAATATAAAGCTTCCAAGGAGCTGATGCTCCGCGCCACTTCCGTGGACGGCGTTCCTATTGTCTATGCCACAGCCAAAGATTACGACATGACGTTCTGCGAAACGGAATACATTGGCGAATGGATGCATGTTTCCTATGTCATCGATTATCTTGAAGGTTATGTGACAGAATTCACGATCGACGAGAATACTTTCACGACCGATGAACTGATCACTGAGGACACCGGCGCTTGCACCCTGTTCTGCATTTGCGGATCCTACGGTGCCAATCTGACCTTCGACAACGTCAAGGTCTCGGTCGTTCCGGAACCGGCCGCGCTAGTCGCGCTCATCGCGCTTCTCGCCCTCGGCCTTCGCCGCAGATAAAAAGACCTAAGTCCAAACAAAAAAGGCGGGGAAATTTTTCCCCGCCTTTTTTCTTTGCCCTGATCACATCTCCAGATAGACAAGTTCGCCAGAGATATCCTCTATTCCGTAAATATCCCGCAGCACTTTCACGTAAAGGTCTATCTGGACTTGGTTCTCCTCATGCGGATGCCCCGTTTTGAAATCGTAAACGACGATCTTTTCCGGATCCTCGGCGCTTGGGAAGAAATGCACCCTGTCCATTATGCCTTTCACAAGCTTGTCATCCACCAGCGCCATAAAAGGCATCTCGCGCCGAACCTCGCATTCTTTTGCAGGCTTGACGAAGACATTCTCAGGATGTCTGGCGATGTAAGCGTCCACCACCGTCTTTGCTTCAACGAGCTCATCCGAGGGAAGAGCAGCCGCATCGCCTAACCAGAGAATACTCTCGCAATAGCTGTGGATGGTGCTGCCGCGCCGCATGGCTTCTTCTCTTTCCTTTGTAACGAACGGGATCTCATCGCTGAACTCTTCCTCTCTTTCTGTTTCTCCCAGCTTGGAAGGGGAGACTGTCTGCCTTCTGCGGTTAGCATTCGTGTTAAGAACGGGTGAAATTATTTTTTCATTAGTAGAGGAAGGAGTGCCTTCAATGAGCGGGTAATCGGCATACCAATTTTCATCTCCTAGTTCGTAGAACGCTTTACCCCGAGTGGAAAGCAGCCAGTTTTTGAGATAGAACCTGAACTGGGTCATGCTTATCTCAGTTTTGTTGTCTGCACAGATCACATAGACGGCTTTGGCCGCCCTGGTCAGGGCAACGTAAAGCAAGTTGCAGTCCTCCACATATTGTTTTTCGCAGTTTTCCTTTTCAAGATCCTTGTAAGAATTGGATGAGAAACGCGCGATCTTGTTGCATCTTTTGATGAAAGCTGTCACTTCCGGAGCGATGAAGTCATCGGAGTATTTTTCGCCTTTCAAATAATTTTTTTTGGCAACGCTGCCCAAAGGGAAATCCCTCACGGGGAAGATCACCATGTCATAGGTGAGCCCTTTTGCGGAGTGGATGGTTGAGACTATGATCCTCCCGGGATCGCCTTTTTCCCGCGGTCGTTTGAAATTTTTAAGATATTCGTTGAACTTTTCCAAGTCATTTCCTGCGTTTTCATCGTTGCAG
>JAFSWV010000225.1 GCA_017444325.1 bacterium
GGGGTATTCTTCGGAGAGGCTGTCTTCCAGGATCTTCTTCTTGTCGGCCGCCTGGTTGATGGCTTCGTTGTAGCTGAGCCTGGTCTTGGCGTTCTGGGCTTCGAGGATGGAGACGCGCTCTTTGTAGCGGGCGATCATTTCGACGAGTTCCTCGCGTTCCTTCTCTTCGTCATTCAGGCGTTTCTTAAGAATGTCGAGCTGTTTGTGGATGTCGCCGGTTGTCTGGAACTGCTTGTCTTCCCTGAGCTCTTTGATCTGCTTGGTGATCCTCACGATCTGGCGCTGGGATTTGGCCTGCAGGCTCTGGGCTTTCTCGACGCGCTCTTGCATTTCATTGAGGAGCTTGTCGTTGGCGGCTCTCTGGGTGAGGCGGTGGGCGATGAGCCAGGGCGAGACTTTTTCTTCCAGCTGGATCTTGATCTTGTAGATCGTTTCGATGGTCTCGCTGAGGTTGCCCTGCTTTTTCCTGAGGCCGTCGGCTATGTTGGTGAGCTCTTTGTTCTTGATCTTCTGTTCGGTCAGGAGTTTTTCCTGGGCGGCCTGACGGCGGGATTTGCCGAGAAGTCCTTCCGCTTCACGCTTGATGTAGCGGTAAACGGCGCGCTCCTTGACCAGGCCTTCCCTGGAGAGCCAGTCGCCGTCCGGCGTGGCGGCCAGGTCGCAGATCCTTATCTTGCCGAGCTGGGTATCGACGAAGCAGCGGGCGAAACCGTTCGTAGTTTTCAGATACTTGGCGATGGAGTTGTCAAGGGGTTTCGGGCTCTTCGTGGCCATGAGGCGGGAAGTGTCTGCGATCCTGATACCGGGATTGGCTTTGCCGGCCAGCCTTATGACTTCTTCAAGATCCTCTTCTTCGGGGATGATGGTGCCGAGCCATTCGTCGCCTAAGAAAGATTCGATCAGGTTCATGAGCTGGGGCGGAGTGTTGGGCGCGAAGTCAAGCATGGTGAAGAGCGGTTCGGCTTTCAATCCTTCTCTCTTCAGGGCGTCCAGGAAATCCCTGTAGCCGATGATGCGGGGCATCACTTCCATGATGGGAACGGTGGCCGTTACTTTGCCTTCTCTTTCCAGGTCGGCAAGGCGCAAGGTTAGCGTCTGCTTCTCGTCCCTTAAGGCCTGGAGGAGATTGTCGGCGGCTCTGACGGCCAGCTTCTGGGAGCGGGAGAGCGCTTCGGTGTCGCAATCTGTCGTTTCCTCGGCGTTCTTGTAAGCTTTCTTCAAAGAGGCGATAGTCTTGGAAAGATGATCGGCGGCCTCTTTCACCGTCTCGGGACAGACGGGAAGCGAGATAGTCTTTATGATGGCGTTCTGGGAGCGGATGGCTTCCAGGACGTCGGCGTTGGCGTTCGCCTTGTCCTTTTCAAGGGTGGCCTGCTTTTTCAATTCTTTTTCCGTTTCTTCCTTGAAGGTGACGGAATCTTCTTTCAATTTCGCCAATTCTTTTTCAAGGCGTTCCGCTTCTTCCCAGAGCTTGGCGCCGGTCCCGGTCCTCACTTCAGCGAGCGTGGTCCTTGTCTGCTCAAGCTTCGGCAAAAGATCGTCGAGCTTGTTCTTCGCGTCGATCTGGTTCTGGCGGTTGACGGCGACGGCCCTTTCCTGGCTCTTCAGTTCTGAGGCGAGGTTGTTAAGGGAGTTACGAAGTCTCAGGTAGCGGCATTCCTCGATCCTCGCTTTGGAGGAGGCGATCTTGGCGACCGTCTTGTTTGCTTCGTCGAGCAGTTCGGCTTCCTTTTTAAGTCCTTTGATATCGCTTTCGATGGTCTCTAAGTTCTGCAGCGTCGTCTCGATGTCCTGGAAGACCTGATGATCGGGGGCGGGAAGCAGGGCCGCGAAGAGTCCTTCGAAGTCGCGTGCCTTGACGACGAGGTCCTTGTAGGATTTGCTGGCTTTCAGAAGATCGGCCACGCGCTCAAAATTCGAGCGGCCGCCGAAGAAGCGGTTCGCGACCTGGGTGCGGTAGCGGCCTATGTCGTAAACGCGCGTCTTGCCGACCAAGCCGGGCAGTTCCTTCTTATCCACCGGGCGGTACTGGGGCGCCTCGGAAATATCGTTCACTCTTACCGTGAGCTGAACGTCGGAGAGGGGAGCGTCAACAATGAAGCCCCACATTTCCGGGCGCTGGTCTAAGTTCTCGGCGAAGGCGCCGACGCCGATCGTCACAGGGTTCTGGCTCTTGGGGTCGAGCAGCTCGAGGGCGACGTAGCCGACCGCGCCGCCGGCTCTGCCCACTTTGCCGGTCTCGAAGTTGTGCTGCAAGAGGACGCCGGAAAGGCTGCGGCCAGATTCCGAGCGGCCGCCTATTACGGTAGCGGCGTTGAACATCAGCCTTTGTCCGCCGGTCAGGGCCAGTTGTACAGCGTCGATGATGGTCGTCTTGCCGGTGCCGTTGTTGCCCATAAGAAAGAGGCTGCCGTGGATCTTAATGGTCTCGTCGGCGAAGTTATGGAAATTGATAAGGCGCAAGGCCCTCAAATTCAAAGCGTTTTCCCAACTGTGGTTTCCGTTCATCGTATTTTCCTATTTAAAAATTTTCCTGTTCGGTTTCTTCTTCCTTTACGTCTGCGTCATCCTTCAGCTCGTCCTGTTTGGAGTAGAGCCTGGCGATCTCCTTGAAAGTGAGAACGTCCGGGCGGTAGCAGTGGATGCCGGGAAGGAATTCATACATGACCTGCTGCTCTAGGCCTTCCGGCAAGCGCTCGTCTTTTCCGGCCTCCGCTTTTTCTTTCTGCTCGATGAAGCGGTATTTGATAAGCTTCGGGAAGAGCGTGCGGCAGGCGTCCACTATCGCTTTCTCGCTCGATTCTCCGTCTTCCAACTCTTCGTTGAAACGGTTGAAGCAGTACTGGACGAAATCGGAGATGAGGAAGCGCAGCCTCTTGTCGTCGTCGTAATTGGAGTTGAAGTCGCGGAGCAGTTTCTCATAGAATTCCAAGAGCAGCATGAAGACCGAGCATTCGTCCCTTCTCGTCAGGTCGAACATGTCCCTTTGCGAAGGTTTCAGGGAGTTGTTGTAGAGCTGCGGCTTTATGATCCTCGCAGCCTGGCGGTCAACGTAGAGTTCCCAGCCGAAGTAGCGCATGAAGAAGTGGCCGACGGCTTCCTGGTTCAGTCTCAGGTAGGCGAAAAGGTCCGGGTCGTCGGTCTGGTAGAAGAAGGGCGATTCAAGTAGAACGTTAAGCAGCGCCCTGACGCTGTGGATGTTCAGCTGATCGATCTGGTCGGAGTAATTTTCCGTCTCGTTTTCAAAGTATTGTTCGTTCATAGTCTTTTAGTTGTTTTCCTGAAAATCTACGGTATAGTCGGGGGAGGAGAAATACCACTTGCCGCCTTTGAATTCCGCCTGCGGGGCGTTTTTGTCAGGCTGCTTTAAGGTGTACCCAAGGCGGATGCCGTGCTTACGTCCTATCTTGTAGAATTTGACGGAATCCATGTAGTTCCTGATGTCGTCCATGTTCTTAAGGGAGAACAAATGGATGGGGCCGCGCTGCCCCATTGGATAGGCTTTCAGGAGCATGAAGTCCCTTAGGCGTTTGGCCTTCGCTTTTTCCAGTTCGCGGCTTGCTTGGGCGGAGCCGGTCTTGGCGATGATGGCGGCGTTGCGGAAAGGCGGCCTCGTCGCGCGGCGGCGCCAGTAGTTGGGCCTTGGCGGAGGAACGCGGTCCTCGGGAGTGCCGCCGCCCATGTCGTTCATGATCTGGCCGACGGAGAAAAGCTCCCTGATGAAAGCTTTGATCTCGGGCAGGGCCTCGTTAGGCGCGCCGATGCATTCGTTGGCGCGGCGTCTCAATATTCTTATCCTGATGTTGCGGTGCCTGATGTCGTCGAGATACTGCCTGATGCGGCTGATAAGTATCCTGACCTGCTCGTTGACACGGAGGCAGAGAAGTTGGAAGACGCCCTCGGGAGCGAAGAAGGGGATAAGCCTGGCCAGCATCTGTTCGATGGGGTCGTCCTGCTCGGCCAGAGCGCCGGCCAGGGGATTGTTCTCGGCGTGCAGCCGCATGGCTTCCCTGGCGTTCCTTAAAATGGCGAGACCCTGCTGGGAGTTCCAGCGCGAGAGTGCGCTGTAAACGGGCGGCGTCAGGTTGGCCACGCGCTGCAGATACTGATCGACGTACCTGGCCAGGCGGTCTATGATCTGAGGCAGCGTCTCGAGCTGGAAGGGCTCGATGTTGAAAGTCGCGATCCTGGCGCCGAAGTCGCTGATCTCATTGGCGACGAGGCGGCAGCGGTTGTCAAGTTCCGAGATGTTCCTGGCGAGCCTTCTCAGTTCCGCTTCCGAAAGATTCTCGCCGCGGGAAAGGCAGAGGCCGATCTTCTCGACTAGTTCCTGAAGATCCAAAAGATGATCCTGGTCGAGCGTGACGGCGTTCAGATTTTCCACGGAGCGCACGAGTGACAGACTCTCCAATAGCGCCCTGGTATGGTCCGTCAGGCGGTAGAGGAATTTCTGCACTCGCCTGTCCGCGATGTGCTGCAGCCTTTTCGGTTCGATGCGGCGCTCGACGTTGCCCCAGAGCATGAGCTGCTCCATGTCGGCGCGGAAAGTCTGCTGGCTATAGGGGCCGGCGGTCTCCAGGAGCGATTGGACGGCGTCGTAGATGTCGTTGTGA
>JAFSWV010000226.1 GCA_017444325.1 bacterium
GATCTTGGCGGCGCTGCCGCTTCTGGCCAAAAACGAGCCCATCACCCCTCCGGGGGAAGGCACGAAGGATTCTCCCTACCTTATCAGCAAGATGGAGCATCTTGTCTGGATGCAGCAGGATGTGGAGAATTCCTACCGCAGATACTACAAATTGATCTGCGACCTGGACGCTTCCGAAACGAAGAGCTGGAACAATGGCAAAGGCTTCATCCCCATTGGAATGGAAACACCCTCCAACAAGCGCTTCAGGGAGAAGGGCAAAAACTATCCTCCCTTCCTGGGACATTTCGATGGGGGAGGACATTCCATATCGAACCTTTACATCAGGCGTCCTGAAGAGGATTATGCGGCCTTTTTCGGCAAAGTCGGAGCGGATTGGATGCCGCCCCCAACAAACGACGATGATGATGAGAAGGGCAAATTCACCCGCGAGGAAGCCCAGAGCCTTAAGGACCAGGAGAACGTTTATGTTATAAAAGACTTGGCGTTGCTTAATGTTGAGTTCACCATCGGTCTATACGGCGCAGGCTTGGCTGGCAAAATGACTGACTGTCATGTTTCCGGCTGCTATGTCTCAGGAACCATTACGGCTAACAAGTCCGTCGCCGGACTTGCGACTATCACTATGAGAAGCTATTTCTCGGAGTGCGGATCGAACATCACTTATGAAAATCGTTTTTGCGGAGTGGCCGGCATGAGCGTGAGCTCAAGCAGTTCTTATTTCTGCGACTGCTACAGCAGCGGTAAATTCAGGCTGCCGGAAAGCTTCTCAGATCCGAAGCACATAGGCGAAGTTAAAAACAAGCAGGGAGGTTGGTCTTTCCATGGTTACAAATCGTCCACTTACTCCGGAATGCAGTCTTACGGCAACAGCTTCTATGAGAACTGCTACAGTAATATGAAGCTCCAGGGAAGCCAGCGCGGCAAAAGCACCAAGCCGATGCCGAAAAAGGAAAGCGTAAAGAGCTGCTACTGCAGCGCTGACAACTTCGGTGTTTCCAAAGAGCCCAACGACGGCATAGTTAGTAACGAAAACATGCGCAAAAAAGAGACTTTCAAGGACTGGGACTTCGAGAACATTTGGGAAATGAAATCGGGGAGAAAGGCTCCCAGTCTCCGCAAACTGGAGAAGTGGATGTAAATTTTCTTAAAACAACAAGGCATAAAAAAAACGCCGAGTTTTCACTCGGCGTTTTTTTGTTGCGTTTTGCTTTTCCAGCTTACTTCCAGCGGAGGAAGGCGAGGCCCATGAGCGCGAGCAAAGCGATCATGCCCGGTTCCGGGGCGACGAGAAGGGCAAGAAGGAATTGTTTCTTCATTGTGTCAAAGGTTGGTTTGGTTAGCGGTTGAATTTTACATGCTTTCTTATTGTAGCATAATCAAATTTGAAAAGGAAACAGGGGAGCGTGAAAAGAGCGACCGCTCGCGGATCAAAAACCGCCTGGATAAATATCGGTAAAACAGAATGTTGCCTCGAAGACGCTTCCGGGATTTTCACAATGTTGCTTTTTGATCGCCCGATTTCGTATAATTGTGCGATTTGTAATTTTAACCAACACAGAGGTGTGTTCATGAAGAAACTTCTCTTAATCGCGGCGGTAATGTTTGCCGCCACTTGCGCTTTCTCCTTTGAAAAGGTTCTTTGGGAAAGCGATTTCGAAAACTTCACCGAAGGTGAGATCATCGGCCAAGTCGATACTTACGGCAACGAAGTCAAAGTGATGAACAACGGCGACAAGTGCAACGGTACCGCTCCGGAAGCCGGCGACGTTGTCATCACCGAAGTGGACGGCACGAAGGTCCTGAAAGTCAAGAGGACCGAGGCCGGAAACGGCGACAAAGGCATCAACCTCAAGCTGAACTGGGACGGCCAGCATTACGACCCCCTGAACGGCTGCATCAAGATCACTGGCCGCACCTATACCTATGGCAACGGTTACGAAGAGATCCGTCTTGGCAACGTCAATTCCGCCACCATGTTTACCTATTGCCCGAAAGCTTCCGACTTCCCGAACGGCTACATCAACCACGTTGACCAGGCGAAGCCCCAGTACGGTGTCAACCAGGAAGACGCGAACTGGCAGTATGTGAACGATTACGGCTGCGGCATGCGTCTCAGGCCGAGACAGAACCAGAGCAACAACGTGTGGTACAACTTTGAGATCGTGGTCGGCGCCGCCAAAGGCCTTGTGACCTACAAGTACTGGACCGACGACAACAGCGATTCCTACGAAGAGACCCGCACCGCCAACGCCCTGAAGTACGGCGGCTATGTTCCGACTTTCGTTTCCTTCACCGCTACCGGCAACGGTTACGGCTCCGGCCGCGACGGCGGTTACTTCGACAACATCCAGGTCTCCTATGTCGAGGAAGACGGCAACTGGGTGACGACCTTCGAGGATGACATGAGTTCTTACGGAGCTGGCGAATCCCTTTTCGACAATGGCTACGTCGCGGTCGGCGAAGTCGCTACCACTCCGAATGTGGAAGCCACCATCGTTGATTCCTTCAGGACGCTCTCTCTGCCCTACGGCCAGTGCGCTTACATAACCTTGCACAACGACCAGGGCGGTTATCCCAGGACCGGCGCCGGCGTTCCGCTGCCTGCTGAGTTCGTTGGCAACCCCACTGCCAAGA
>JAFSWV010000227.1 GCA_017444325.1 bacterium
AAGGCTCATCAATGAAGGCAAAGAGCCCGGCGAAGTGACCGTAACGAGCGACTCAACCTTCGTGAAGATCAACGGGGAAACTAGCTTCGTGAAAACTTTGTTGGGCGGCGCCTCCACCACTCTGAACGTCACCGTTGACCGCGCTGAAATGGGCAACGACTATTATATGGCCGAAATAAAATGCTCCTGCGGCTCCATAGAAGCGAAGTATCCTCTCTTCATCCAGTCCGGCGTAGAGGGCGAAGGCTACACCTACTACCGAAGCCACTTCGATCAGTTCGAGACCGGGAAAGACATCAGAGTGGTCGATCCCGCCTGGAAAAACGGCTACGGCTCCCCCGACAATTCTCCCATCGTGGAAATGGAGGGCGAAAAGGCCCTGCAGATAAATTACAAAAGTTACAACGCCTTCCACGTCAGGTGCGACACCAAAAGAGGCACCTGCGACTCCTACAATTACCGCGTCTCTTTCAAGGGATACATTCCCAGCGGTTGCGAAAAATACAGCCAGTACAACCTGGGCTCCACGGCATCCGTCAGCGGCAGCGAAGTCATCAACCAGGAACTGCCCATGGTTTACAACGAGGAAAGAGGCGGCGTCACCTTCACGCACATGGGCAACGTCTGCCCCCTGGACGAATGGTTCGACGTATCTTATGTCTTCAACTACCAACCTGACAACTGCCGGCTGATCTCCATCACCTTCGGGGACGTGGTCTCCAACTTGAATTACCTCCTTCCCAACGCCTCCGGAAACAACGATTATTTTAACTGGTTCCGCTTCTTCGGCTGGTGCGATGCTGAGAGCGCGCCCATCTACGTCAAGGATCTCGTCATTGATTCCGTGGCGCGGCCCGACGTGGGACCGGAACTGGAAGTCAGCAAAGGCGGCCAGGTCTTCCTGAATGAAAACTCCTCGCATCTTACCGTCATGAACAGCGGCACCGGCAACCTCCCCTTCCGGGCGGAAGTGACCAGAGGCGGAGGGTGGCTATCCATCAGGGAGGCCGACGAAGCGACAGGCATCCTGGAGGACACCATAGAGGGCAGCGGCTCCAAGAAATACACTATGGACATAGCGCACGACGACCTCGGCAATTCCTACGGCTTCGGGCAAGTGACCGTGACGGGCGCCGGGGAGACGAAGGTGGTGAATTACTTCGTGCAGTCCAGCGACGAGACGGGCGCCACGCTCTACTTTAACGACTTCGATTCCATGGAGCTTGGCAATATCAAAAACAGCGATCCAGCCTGGACGGGCGGTGCGGAAGGCCGCGTGGTCGTTGACGCCGAAGGCTCCTGCCTGGAAGTCGTGGGCAGCGACCAGCAGCTCCACGCCATCTGCAAGGCGCCCGAGGGCTCCTCCGCCAACTACAATTACGTCGTCAGAATGAAACTGAAGTTCCCGGTGGGCGCCACAGGCCCCTTCTTCATCACCGGCACCGACCTCTCCCACCCGCAGGGCGAATACGGGCTCGTAGTAAATAACGACAGCGTCGGCGTGGACACCAGGAACTGCAGCAACAATCCCCTTTCCGGCGTGACCGTGCCGGCGGGCGAATGGTTCGAGCTTGCCTACACCTACAACGGCGATCCCCTGAACAAGCGCCTGCTGTCCCTGACCTTGGGCGAAAATACGGTCGAATGCAGCGAGCCCATCAACATCGGCGACAAATCCGACTTCTTCAACGAATTCCGCTTCTACGTTTTCTCTAACGGCGAACATCAGCCCTTCTACGTTGACGACCTCTACGTCGGCTTGGGACCCAAGGACGCCTCCAAGCCCGGCGTCATGGACATAAGGTGTTTAGCCAACCCCATCCCCTACACGGAAAACGGCACGGTAATAAACATCCTGAACGCCGGCGGCCGCGCTTTCACTTACACCGCCGCGGTGCAGCAGGGCGGCGAATGGCTTAGGCTCAGCTCGTATTCCGGAACCGTCGGCAGCTCCGATTCCCTGACGGTCAGCATAGACCGCTCCAAGCTCGGCTACGGCTTCCACCGCGCCGTCGTCAAATTCACCAGCAGCGAAGGCGAAACGAAGAAGCTTACGATCGGCGTGCAAGCAGGCAGCGCCGAAAGCGGCTACGTCCTCTACGCTTCCGACCTCAACAGTCTTGCGCTTTCCGAAGTCACCGAAGAAGAAGTGACCAACGAACTCAGCGAGCAGGACGCCTGCTGGGATAGAGTCACGCTGCACAACCGCGCGGCGGTGGCAATGGATCCCAAGGACGGCAGTGAAAAATGCATCCAAATGATCAACGCCAACGACTGGAACAAATACTCGGGATACCTCCTGAACGTCAACGCTCCGGCGGAAGCCGCTGCTGATTACGACATCGTGGTCGGCATGAAGCTTCTCATCCCCGACACCTACGTCGACCTGCCCGAAGAAGAATACGAGCACCCCTATTCCGCCTTCTTCATCAGCCAGGACAACGAACACCGCCAGAACGAGCTCTACCTCTATCTGGATGAAAACGGCGGGACCATGAACGTCTTTGCGGATCTCCAGGACATCCATAATACCAACTGGTGGTATGAGAACTTGGATAGCTCCGTGCCAGTTCCCAACAACGAGTGGTTCACTTACTACACCCGTTTCAGCACAAAGCTCATCGATTTCGAATACAAGCGTTTCTTCGCCTTCACTTTTGGGGAGAACGAATACCATCTGGAAGGCGACGACCAGGTGATCGACTATCCCCGGGGCATCAGCGAAGGAGCGCTCCTTAACGAAGCCATGCCGACGATCAAGTTCTTCTCCTACCGGGACGACGCCAACATCTTAATGAAGGACATCACCGTGGCGCTCGTTCCGCACAACGCGATCCCCGAGCCCGCCGTATTTGGCCTGCTGGCGCTGATGGCTCTGGCTTTCATGAGAAAGCAGAGATAAGTCCCGATTATTGCGCTAAAAAGGCTTCCCGCAAGGGAAGCCTTTTTTTTATGACCGCCCCTTGATTTTGTATAATTGTTGTGATAGAATGTTACCGATTCAAAATTAAAATGTATATTTGATTTTGAAGACCGTCACTTTTTTAAAGTTTACGGCAATAGATCCCCCCCGAGTCTCGGTTGGACTTTCTCTACTTATCTCAGTGCAT
>JAFSWV010000228.1 GCA_017444325.1 bacterium
CGTGCTGTAAGGTTTTTCCGGCGTGATCTCGAAAAGGTCGGCGCCGACTTTCTTAGCGATGGTCTCGGCGGCGAAACGCGTATTGCCGTCCGGACTCCAGGAATAGTATACGACCGCGATGCCGTTTTTCACTTCTTTCTCCTCTTTTTGGGTTGTCGCTTTCAGATAGGCCTCGTCATCTACAGGCTCGAGCCATTCGTTGGAATTGCCCTCGCCCGGAACTTCCAGGGCGATGTGCTGGAACCAGCTTCCCGGCGCGGCGCCGTGCCAGTGCTTGACGCCTGCGGGAATGTTGACCGTGTCGCCTTTAGAGAGCTTGCGCGCTTCCTTTCCCCACTCCTGGTAATAGCCTTCGCCGGCCGTCACGATGAGAATTTGGCCGCCGCCTTTTTTGGCATGATGAATGTGCCAGTTGTTGCGGCAGGATGGCTCGAAGGTCACACCGAAGGCCGGGACCTGCTGGAGGGTCAAGGGATGCAGATAGCTTCTGCCGATGAAATATTGCGCATAGGCGGTGTTCGGTTCGCCTACGGGGATGGGCGACCAATCGGCGGGCAGATCCTTGGGATCGTAAGTCTTTTTCATTTCTTCGCCTAATTCCATACGTTTTGTCGAGGGTGGTTCGTTGTTGTCAAGGGAAATAAGTTTGTAAGATCTCGTGCCGTAGCCGAGCGCTTCGGCGTGGTCGAGGATATGGGGGCCCAATTGCTTTTCCATCCTGGCTCTCAAAGAGGCGCTCTTTTCGGGATCGGAAGCGTAAACGAGATCCACGCAAGCTTTGTCCAGCGCGACAGGGTCAAGAGAGGCGAGGATGCCGACGTCCGCCATCTCGGGCTTCGCCGGATGTCCGTTGCAGTCGCAGTCGATGGAGATGTTGTTCATGACGCTGATATAGACCGCGCGGTCTCCCATGAAATCGACGATCGCGCCGGCGGCCTCGGCCATGGATTCGATGAAGTCCTTTTGCGGCGTCTCCCCTACTTTCGACCACATTTTGTCTAGATCATCCGTGCGGTTGGCGGTGTGGATGCGGGATTTGCCCCTGCTGGAAGCGCAGCCGATGGAAAGGTTTTTCAGCGCGCCGCCGAATCCGCCCATCTGGTGGCCCTTGAAGTGATTGAGGATGACGAAGCCGTCGTAATTGGTCAGCGCGGCGCCCACAAGGTCGCTTTTAAGATGCGCGGATCCTTTGGGCGTCGGCAGTTCGGTCTCTGCAAACTCGTCCATGATGACGACCTTGGCGATGGCGTTGAAACCGTGGTCCTCGATGGTCTCGCGGTGGTCTTTCGTTTTCATGCGGGAGCCGGCGTAAGCCGTGTTGCACTCCACTATGTCGCCTTTCAGGCTTTTGACGAAAGGCCCGATAAGGGACGGCTGAAGGTAATGGTTGTTGCCGGCTTCGCCGGTGGATATCTTGACGGCCACGTTCTTCCCTTCCAGCGGGCGTCCCAGGGCCTTGTAGGCCTTCATGAGCCCCTCGGGAGAGATGTCGTGGGTGAAATAGACTTCGGATAGCTTTTTCGTTCCGGCCGGCTCGGCGGCGTAAAGGTTCGCCGCCATAAGGGCCGCGCACGCGGCGAAAAGAAGAACAGATCTCATTTTCATAGTTTTTCCTTTTTTAGTCCCTGCGGACAAAATTAGTCATGTGATCTTTTTCGGCCTTGGGAGGCTCTATGCCGGCAAGGCGCCCCGCTTCCAGGCACTTCATAAGGTAGACCATGTTGCGGGCGAGGTTGCGCAGCGTCTGCGTTCCCTCGGGGTCGCCTGGCACGTCCTCCTTGGTCAGGGCATGGAATTCGTTCCAGTAGGTGGAGCCCACGGTCACCATTTCCGTTATGCCGGCGTACTTGTTCATAACGTCGAAACTGGCGCTCGTTCCGGCTCTCCTTGCAACAACTATGGCCGCGCAGGGTTTGTGTCGGAAGGCCGCATTGCCGGAGGCATGCATCTGGCTGAAAAACACTCTGTCCAGGAAGCTTTGTATGCGTCCGCTGGGATGGGCGTAATAGACGGGCGTTCCGAAGATGAAGCCGTCGGCCTCTTTCGCTTTTTCCGCGAATTCGTTCACCCTGTCCTCGGAGAAAACGCAGCGGGAAAGCTCCGCGCATCTGCCGCAGGCGATGCAGTCGGCGATAGGTTTCCCCCCGATCTGCACGATCTCGGATCCCACGCCTTCCGCTTCGAAGACGCCTGCCATTTCCCTAAGGCCCGCCATGGTGGAGCCGTCCGGGTTCGCGCTTCCGTTAAGCATCAGTACTTTCATGATTATTATCTCCTGTAAAAGTTTTGAATGTTATTTTACTTTGTCATCGGCAGATTAGCCCTTTAACAGATACGGTTCTAGCAAAGCGTTCAGCTGGAGCTTGGCGAAGCGCTCCACCCAATCTTCCGGCGTGAACTCCGCGTCGCTCATGCACCAGCAGGCCATCATGCCGTACAATTGGCAAAGGAAAAGCCTGACGAGCTCTTCTATGGGCGCGTTCTTTCTAAGCATCCCTTCCTTAACGGCGTCCTTGAAAAAATCCCTCAGGTGTCTGAGGTCGTAGGCGTATTTTCCGCCGCACATGTCGCCGGGCGCGTCCTTAGGGTCGATGACTTCCCTTACCCACTGGCGGCAGAGCTCTAAGCCGCCGCAGGTCACGCCTTCCATGAACCCCTTGAAATAAACCGTCAGTTTTTCCGCGAGCGTGCCTTTGTGCGATCTGGCCATGCGGTCAACTTCCCCGAACCAGTTTTCGCAGCACTCGAATA
>JAFSWV010000229.1 GCA_017444325.1 bacterium
AGGTGAAAGTCGGCGACGAACTCAAGGGCTGCGACATCATCGGCGAAGTAGCTGAGAGCCGCCTCATAATCCACAAGATAATGGTTCCTCCCGACAAACAGGGAAAACTGGCAAGCCTTGCTCCGGAAGGGGAATATACGATAAAAGACGAGATCGGCCGCTTGGAAGACGGAACGATCCTGCGCCTGGCGCAGAAGTGGCCTGTGAGGCATCCCAGGCCCGCTAAAGGCAGGCTTGAACCGAACGTGCCTCTTTTCACCGGGCAGCGCGTCATAGACTTTTTCTTCACGATCGCCAGAGGCGGCGCCGCCGCCATCCCCGGCGGTTTCGGCACCGGCAAGACCGTTACCCAGCACCAGCTAGCCAAGTGGTGCGACGCCAACGTCATCGTTTACATCGGCTGCGGCGAACGCGGCAACGAGATGACGCAGGTGCTGCAGGAGTTCCCGGAACTCAAAGACCCGAAGAGCGGATATCCTTTGATCGAGCGCACGGTCCTGATCGCCAACACTTCCAACATGCCTGTGACGGCCCGTGAAGCCAGCATCTACACCGGCATCACGATTGCGGAATACTACCGCGACATGGGCTACCATGTGGCTATCATGGCGGACTCCACTTCCCGTTGGGCGGAAGCCTTGCGCGAGATCAGCGGACGCCTTGAAGAAATGCCGGCGGAGGAAGGCTTCCCGGCCTACCTCGGCAGCCGTCTGGCGGAATTCGATGAAAGAGCCGGCAGAGTGACGCAGGGCGAAGGCGACAACATAAGAGAAGGCTCCATTTCCGTTATCGGCGCCGTCTCTCCCCAGGGCGGCGACTTCTCAGAACCGGTGACGCAGAACACCAGGCGCTACATCAGGGCCTTCTGGGCCTTGGACAAAGCGCTCGCGTCTGCCCGCCACTTCCCCTCCATCAACTGGAACGACAGTTACAGCGAATATGTGGCGGAAGTGCTTGCCTGGTGGAAGAAAGAAGTGCCGGAACTCGATTACTCCTCAATGCGGAAAGAAGCCATGCGCATACTGCAGGAGGAGAACAAACTTCAGCAGGTCGTGAAGCTCGTCGGGCCGGACGCGCTGCCTGACCGCCAGCGCGTGCTTTTGGAGACCGCGGACATCATCAAGCAGGCTTTCCTGCAGCAGAACGCCTTCCACAGCAACGACGTTTACTGCTCGCCCAGGAAGCAGCTGAGGATGATGGACGTTATCTTAGACTTCTACAACGAGGCTCTGAAAGCAGTCGGCGCCGGCGTTCCTTTCACGAAGATCGCCGCTTCCGACATCATAACGAAAATGATCCGCATGAAGACCGACTTCGGCAACGAGGAAGCGGAGAAACTAATTGATCTGAAACAGGAGATAAAGAGAGAACTTAAGCTTCTAACGGAACTTTGATAAAAAAAGAGCCGCATAACTTTTTTGCGGCTCTGACCTTTTATTCGCCTACCCGAACAAATTAAAAATAAAAGGTCGGAAACATTTTATTAAAGTTGGGAAAGAGCAAATGTCGGCGAAAGCGGAAACCGCCTGCCGGGAAAAAGAGGACATAAAATATGAGTAAAAAACCCAAACAAATCGATCTTGAGCAGTACGGCATCTACGAATGGAAGGGCCGCAAATACGAAAGCACTTCCTATGTTTTCGCACTGGTTTACAACATCACGATGAAAGAGGTGAACCAGTACCTGGCCGGCTACGGCTTGAACGCCACCAAGTACAACGTGCTCTTCGCTCTCAAGAACCAGAACCACGGCAAGGGTCTTTCCCAGGTGAAGCTCGCCAGCCACCTGATCGTCACGCCCGGCAACATAACGAAGATGTTAGACAGCTTGGAAAAAGCCGGCTACGTCGTCAGGGGAGTTAACCCGACGAGCCGCCGCGAGAACATAATAAAGATCACGCCCAAGGGACTGGACTTCATCGAGGAAGTCTGGCCGGGTTACGACAAGCTCCTGGCCGAGATCTTCCAAACGCTGCCCGAAGAGCATCACGCGCCCCTGGACGCCGCCCTGAAGCAGTGGTTAACCAACCTCAAGAACCGCAAGTCATGAGAGAATCCGCCGAAATGTACCTGGAGACTATCCTTGTTTTGCAGCAAAGCAAGGATGACGGCGTTCACGCGGTGGACGTCTCCAGAGCGATGGGCTTTTCCAAGCCTAGCGTCAGCATCGCCCTGAAGCGCCTGAAAAACCAGGGCTACATCGACGTTGACGGCTTTGACCACATCATCCTGCTGCCCGAAGGCGAAAAGATCGCTAGGGAAATTTACGAGCGCCACGAAGTTCTGAGCGCGGTCTTCATGGAGCTCGGCGTTCCGGAAGAAGTCGCGATAAAGGACGCCTGCAGGGTCGAGCATGTGATAAGCAAAGAGACCTTCGAAGCCTTCAAGCGCCGCAGCGCGATCATAAAGAAACGCTGCAGCGAGTGCGAGCGTTGCAAGTAAATAATTAAGAGGCTTAGCATATGCGATATTGTCTCAGTCTTTTCCTAATTTCATTGTTCATATCCTCCGGCCTTTTCGCGGGATTTGAGGAAGGGTTCAACGCTTATTGTAAAAATTCCCCCAAGCATTTCAAGGAAGGCTTGTTCGAAGTTTTTTACCCCTCCATATACATAGCTCCGGGGCCTGATCCTTCCGTCACGCAGGTCGTCGCCCAAGTCGCCATAAAACTTTCTCCCGAAGAATACGCCCGCGCCAAGGAAGAATTCGCGCGCCGCAGCAAGGAGCTTGCGGAGGCGGAGAAAAAAGTTAATAAGCTGAAAGAGGAGTACGACGAGGAAGCTCTGGAATATGCGGAGATGAGGTATAAGCAGGCCAAGAGCAAATGCGACGAAGTCAGCGCGAAAATAAAGGCCGCGGATCTTTGGGAAGAAGAACAGAGAAACAGAGCGAAGAAGGCGAAAGAGGCAAAGCCTAAAGTCGTAGAGACCCACAAGGCCGACCCGGAGAAATATTTCAAGCTGAAGCAAATGATGAGGCAGGCGACCATGTCCGTTGAGATGATGCATTTTCTTGGCGACAACTCCGTGACGAATCATTTCCCCTGGCCGGACGCCTCTATAAAAGTTTATGTTGTAAACGATAAAGCGGTCTTCAAAAAGCTTAAAACAAAACCACCTTTGATCTGTCCGGTCGAAAACATATGCATGGACAAAAAGGGGAGGGAAATGCTTGTTTTTATCGATGCCAAAACTACCAATAGCTTCCAGGCGGCTTTCAACTACATGGTCTGCGGACAGGCTTTCGATGAGTTTATGGAACTAGTAGCTTTTAAAGAGGCTGCAGGCGATGTCGTGCGAGTCGGCTACTGCGCCGAGCACGCGAAACTGGATGTCGTGACGACCGTTGACGGCGATTACGACCTGCCCGTGCTTGAAGAGAAGAAGCTTTTCCTGGCCTCCCAGATGATAGACCCGAGCGCCATCGACAGCAGGGAGAGATGTCTTTATTATCTCCGCCAGGCCAAGGTTTTCACCAAACCGCTGATGAATCTGGGAGATTCGGAATTCACAATGTTCCTGAAGAACGCCAAGGGCGGCAATTCCAGAATGCGCCGCAATTTTGAGCTCATCAGGCTGCCGAAAGAATGGGGCGACGGCTTCGACACCTTCTGCATGAGACTGCATGAGCAGGCTTTCCTGCCGCTCACAAAAAGCAAATAAGCTTATTTGTCGCGCCTTTGCCCGTTGGTGTAAACGTCGTTTTGCGTAAAGTCGAAAGTCTTGGGGGAAACGGCTGTCTTGGCCTTGGAGAGGATCGTGTTTCCCGATGCCTTCAGTTTGAATTTGGCGGTGTTGACATTCCCCAGATAGGTGGCGTGCGTCGGATCGCTGAGGTCGCTTATGATCATGCCGCCGGCAAAAAGGGAATCGTAGGCTTCGCTGCAGCTGAGGCTGTTTATCTGGCCTTTTTCATTTTTGACGGTCTCGACGATCCCCTCGTAGGAGAAGACGGTCGGGTAGTGAAGCTCCATGGAGCCGTCGCTGTTGGCCAGAACGGTTATCCTGGGCTTGATGTCCAAAAAGAGTTCCGGCGAGCCTTTCCTCAGCACCCTCAAAGTCAGGTTAGTAACCGGGATCGCGCTTTCGTTTCCAAAGTATAGCCGCTCTTCCGCGGGAGCCCACTTTATCTTGCCGGAAAAGCTTTCTGTTCCCGTAAGGGAAATTTTGGAGAAGCCGGCGTATTCCTCTTCGCCGTCCGTAAGGGAGGCGCTCCAGGCCCGGTCTTTGTTGGGAAGGTACAGTTCGTATTCGGCTTCGGCGACCAGGTTGCTGACGGCGAAGGGGATCTCCAAAACGGCGTTGGTGGAAACTTCCGCGGTCCTGTCCAGGTAAACTTCCGGCATGTTGTAATCGAGTATCTGTCCGGAATAGCCGGCTCTGGCCACGCAGTTCGTGATGACGCCATAGGGGAGACTCTTATTGGAGGAGACTTTGATCTCGGAGAGATTTCCCTGGCAGGTCATTATGCTGTCAACGATGTCGGCATCCTTTACGGATATCGTCCTGACGAAGAAGTTCGTGTAATTCAAGGTCGTTTTGTTGTAGTCGCGGACAGCGAAATAGGCGTTTCTAATGCCGCACAGGTTTCTGTCAATGGGATAATCCGAGGCGGTCTTGAACCCGGTGACGGAAAAAGTCTTCAGGAATTTTGAGCGGATCATTCCGCCATAGAAAGCGCCGCCTTTTATCTGCATGTCTTTCAATCCGTCGAGCACAGATACGATGTCGGCGTTGACCACTCCGCCGTAGCAGACGGGCGTTTTGGTGTATTTGTCCTTCACTACCTGCGAAGCGACCGTAAACGTCCTCATGTTGTCGCTGGACTGGATAAGGCCGTGCATGCCGCCTGTCTTTGGATCGAAGTAAAGGTTGCCGCCTTTTATGGAAGTGTACTGCAGCTGGTCCTTCACGATGAGGTCGGCCCAGACGTTGCCGCCCCAGTATTCGGTCCTTTGTTTTTCAGTGTTTTGGAAAACTTTTCCGCTGACGTTGAGGTTTGTTATCCTTCCCTTGATCCTCATCATGCCTCCGGCGCCCTGATTCGAGCCCAAGTCGCCGCCCACGATGGTAAGGTTGCGGATGTTGCCTATTATCGTGATGTTCTGGACGAAGCCAGCATGGTCCAAACCGGGAGGGAAGGTCACGTTTAGGGATTTCAAGATGCCATCGCAGTAGATCTCTCTGATCTTTACGTTCTGGGGCGTTTTGGCATATTTTCCCTGCGGGGCAACGCTCAAAGTGCCGTCCAGGTACCAGACGCCGGCGTCCGTCACCCTTATGTCCCAGACGTCGCCGCCCATCACTGGTATCACTTCCAGCGTTCCGTTGCCGTTGTAGGTGGCTTTCATGTTGCCGAACTGCACGGTCTGATCCCTGACTTCCTTGGCGGACAGGGAAAGGGCGATGAGACTGACCAGAACAAAAAGGAAAACGTTTGTTTTGCGCATGGTTTATCCTTGCTTTTGATTGCTATTGACGCGCGCCGCCGATCCAGACTTCGTTGGTATCGTAATCGAAATACTTGTCGAGCTTGATGTTCTTCTTGGAATAAAGGAGGTTTCCTTTGGCCGAACCAGAAGTTTTGAAGGCGTTTAAAGAACCCATATAGGTGGCGTGCTCGGAAGCCCCGTCGCTGGAGAACAAAAGGCCGCCTGCGAAGAGGCTGTTTCTGGCATCGCGGCAGTTCACGGAACTGATGTTGCCGGGATAGGCCTTGCGCACCGGAGCCGACGAGGAAGCGGAGGAGATGAAATTCGACATGGCTACGTCCTGGGCCTGCTGCCTGACTTCCAGCGTCAAAGGCAGTTCCGTATGGCGGATGGGGGAGGAGCCATAGGAGACTCGTATTTTGATGTTGGTCAGCTTTATGGAAGACACGCCGTTGAAGTCGAAGTCTCCGAGAGCCGGATCCCAGACGAAGGTTCCGGAGACGGCGTTGGTGCCGGAAACTTCCCACAGATCGAATTTTGAGAAGACCTCGTCGAATTCATTCGATATAAAGCAGTCCCAGGCCAGGCCGCGGGAAGAAACGCAAATTGAAGAAACGGTATCCGCGGGAAGATTGGTGACGGTAAAGGGCAGGATTAAGACGCAGTTGGTGCCGACCGGGATGACGCCGTTCTGAGGCGCGTTGGCAAAGATGATCGGAGAGGAGACGTAAGTGTTGTCGTAGCCGACGCCGGCGTAAATCGAGCTGCCGCTGATCATTCCGCTTTCCCCGGCGCTGTCCGCGGAAGCTTTCAGGCCTTTAAGGCTGCCATGCGCCGCTATGACGGAATCAATGACGTTTGCCGAACGGAAAGAACAAGTGCCCAGATAATAGTTAGTGAAGTTGTCGGGATTGGTTTCGCTAAAAGACCTTATGGAAGCGTTCAGAAGGCCGAATTCCTCTTTGGGAGCCGGCAAGACAGTCGCTGCGGGATTGGGGCCGCTGATGCTTACTTTCCCGATCCTAGGCGCTTTGACAAGTCCGTTCTGCCAGCCGCCTCCGGCAATGTTAAGGGAGTCGATGGAAATGCCGGCGGTCAGATCGGCGCTGGCGAATCCGCCGTAAGCGCTTGAAAGGCCGGAAGCGTCCTTGAAAAGGAAGGACTTCAAAGCGAATTTTTTGATGCTGCCGGTCACGTTGAAACAAGCCAGGCGTTTGTTGTCAAAGCCGGGCCTGAAGGAATAATTGCCGCCCGTAATGAGGCAGGAGCCGAGGCTGCCTTTGATGTTGACGTCGGCCCAGAGGCTGCCGCCCCAGTAGGAAAGCGCGCCGCTGGTCTTATCCTTGTGTTTCAGACCGGAAAGTTTTATCTGCTCCACAGGCCCGTTGACGGAGACGAGGCCGTCGCCGCCCTCGTTTGAGCCAAGGTCGCCGCCTATCACGGTTATGCTCTGCATTCCGCTGCCTACATAGAGGTCCTTCAGGAAACCCACTTCGTTGGCGCCGGGAGGAAAAGTGATCTTCAAAGACTTCAGGGCCGGAGCGCTGAGGCTCCTTATCTTCAGGCAGAAGTTGGTGGGATCGTTTTCCAGCGGACGGATCGTCAACGTTGCTTTGGCAGCGGCAGCGGCGTCATCCACCACTTTCAGGTCCCAGACGTCCCATTTTCCGCCGTTGCAGTAAGGGGAGGCGACGCAATAGCCTTTGCCGGAGTAGGTAAGACGCATGCCGCCGAAGAAGACGGTGTCAGCCGCAAGGGCGGAGAGGCTTAGGGCGAAGAAAAAGGAGAGTAAAACGGATCTCATAAGCATAAAAATCTTGAGTTTAACTATACAATTTTATCATAATCGGGATCGCGTTGCTTTTAGTTAAGTCAAGTTGACAAAAATTGCGCCTTTTAATAGAATTTTCCTATCTTACCTAGACCTGTTTTTACAGGCCGCACCCAATTAACCAAGGAGTTCATTTATGAAACGTTTACTTCTCTTGGCGCTTCTTTTGGCGCTTTCCTCCACGCTTATGGCCGTGACCATCTACGAAGAGGATTTCGAGAGCTACGAGACCGGTACCGAACTGGTCGGGAACGTCGAAGGCTGGGCCTTCTTTTCTACCTACGACGGCAGTTCCACCGTCGTCGAGAACGAGAGCGGCATTTCCAGCAAATGCTTGAAAATGCAGCAGACCGATACTGGATCCGCGGACTACGACATGATCTTCAGCCCGAAGTTCGATATGTCCACGGAAGATCCCTTGAGGCAGCTGGTGAGAGTTTCCGCCACCGTGGTCCCCTCCAGCGAGACCGACATCATGGCGCTCTACGCCGTGAACGGCGAGACCAACCGTTTCGCCTATCTGCACATGAACGTGGCGAAAGGCGAGCTTACTTCCTACCCCACCGGCGCGACGCTGACCAATCTCCACAAGGACAATACGCCCAACCAGATCTCCATACTGTGGGACAACTACGACAACACCATCAGGGAGATCACCTGCAACGGCGAAGCCCAGGCCTGCCACATCCCCATGAGCGGCAGTTTCTATGGGCAGCCCGTCAGGATCCGTTTCTCCACGCAGTTCAGCACCAGAAAAGACTGGGTCACCTACTATGACGACGTCAAGGTGGAAGTTGAACCGCGCTACTCCGGCCCGCACCTGTTCATTGACACGAACAGCCTGACGCTTAAGAAGAAAGCCCAGGGTCACCTGACTCTCCAGAACGCCGGCAGCGAAGGCGACATCACCTTCACGATCACCAAGAGCGAAGGCGCCGACTGGCTGACCGTCAGCCCTTCTAGCGGCACTTACAACGGCACCAAGGACCTGACCCTCTCCACCACGGGCGACAAGGATTACGCCAGAGCGAAGTTCACCATCGACGCCGGCGATGCCGGGAAAGAAGTGGTGAGCGTTTACTGGGTGAACGGCACGGTCTTCTACAAAGAAGACTTCGAGGAACCCTTCATGACTATGGGCGACCTGCAGACTCAGGAAGGCTGGATGGTCAGAAGCTCCACAGGCTCCAGCAACAACAAGGCCGAGATCGAAAAGCCCGAGTTCGCTGAAAGCCAGGTCATGCACGCTTACAGATCAACCGGCTACGACGGCGTAAGAAAGGGCGGCCGTTCCGACAGCTCGCCCATCGAAGGCTGCCCGGCCCTGGCCATGGTGAAAGTTTCCGGCAAGGTCTATTGGGATTCCGCCTCCAACGCCGGCAGCATCTACATCGCCACGCCTGACACCGCCAAGCCCTTCTGTATGAAGATCAGAAAGACTGACGGCCAGAACACCTTCTATCTCTACCAGATGAGAGACGGCGGCTACAATCCTCCCGACGCGTTCAGCGGCAAGACCTGGCCCATGGACGAGTGGGTCTACATCTCTTACACCATCGACTACGCCACCATGAAGGGCGTTTCCGTCCAGATCGGCGAGGAAGTGGCGGACATCTCCGACTACAACCTCTACGATGTGGCCGTCAAGGCTTTCACCGGCCTCTCCTTCTGCACCGACAAAGCTAGCGGCGGCGACGACTGGGACGCCAAGTTCTACTTCGACGACATTCAGTGCGAATACATCCCCAGGGGAGACGAGCCTATCATGGGCATCGACGACGACACTTTCCACACCGGCTTGACGGCTGAAAGCGGCGAAGTGACGCTGGTCAACGCCGGCGGCGGCAGCTTCGATTACACCGCCACCGTTACAATGGGCAACAGCTGGCTCTCCATCGCCGAGCCCGCCAGCGGCACCTGCGAAGACGAAGCCAAGATCGTCTTCAACGTTGACCGCTCCGGCATGAACGAGGATTATTACCGCGGCGTGATCAACATTGATTGCGGCACGGCCGGCTCCACCAACGTCCTCGTGACGGCCGGCTCCGGACACATCATCTACAAGGAAGACTTCGAGGAACCCTTCATGCAGGTCGGCGACCTCCAGGGCCAGGATGGCTGGGTCGTCCGCGGCACCAACTGCGCCGACAGCAATGAAGCCTACGTCGTCGACGCGCACGATACGCACTGCATGCACGCCAAGCGCGCCCAGGGCTACGACGGCATCAGGAACAACTCCATGTCCGGCTGCCCCGAGAACCAGCTCGTGAAATTCTCTTACAGGATCTACTGGGACGACCAGTCCGAGGCGCAGAACGTCTATCTGGCCACCCCGGCCGGCATGAAGCCCTTCTGCATGAAGATCAGGAGAAAAGACGACGGCACCTTCTATCTCTACCAGATGCTGGACGGCTCCTATCGTCCGCCGCTGGATGGCGTCAGCTGGTCCCTGAACGAATGGATCCCCATCTCCTACACCCTGGACTTCCGTTCCAACAGTGGCGTCACGCTCCAGATCGGCGACGACGAGGCTGACATCAACACCCTGGAACTCTACGGCAACTACAAGAAGCTGGAAGGCTTCTCCTTCTGTACGGACGGTTCCGGCAACGAATTCGACTCCCTCTTCTATTTCGACGACTTCAAGATGGAAGTTCTCGACAGGCCGGCCGATCCCAAGCTCTTCCTGACCAAGGACAGAGTGGTGGTTGGCTTCGACGTCGAGACCGGCTCTCTGGCCATCCAGAACTCCGGCGCCGGCAGCTACGAATGGACCGCTTCCTTCCCGGATGATCCCTCCTGGCTGGAAATGGTCACCGAGCACGGCACCTGCGAAAAAGAAGACGAGATCCGCTTCAAGATCCTGAGAGACGAGATGGAGTCTGACTACTACCGCACCATCATGCACATCGACGCCGGCGAGGCCGGTGAGGCCGACGTCGTGATCTGCGTCTGCTCCGGTTCTGTCTTCTACAAGGAAGACTTCGAGGAACCCTACATGCACGTGGGCGACCTGCAGAACCAGGACGGCTGGTGCGTCAGGAACGGCGGCTACTGCCGCGACGTCAACAGCGCCTACGTCACCAACGGTCTGCCCTTCACGGACAACGCCTGTATGCACACGGTGGTTTCCAAGGGCATCGACGGCACCACCAAGGACTATGTGGACACCTGCCCGAGAGACGCCAGAGTGAAAGTTTCCATGGACGTTTACTGGGATAGCGCCTCGCCTTGCGACGCGGTCTATCTGGCCTGTCCGGCCCGCCACAAACCCATGACCCTTAAGATCGAGAACAAGGGCGACGGCACCTTCGGCGTCCGCGGCATGCAGGACGACAGCTATAAGGTGATGGTCGGCAAGACCTGGTCCATGGACGAATGGGTGCACATCAGCTACAGCATGGACTTCAGGACCCAGACCGGCGTCGAACTGACGATCGGCGATGTGACTGAAGAGATCACCCAGGTCGTTCTCTATGGCAACGGCGGCATCCACACCTACGAAGGCTTCTCTTTCTGCACTGACGGCGACGACGAGATGGATTCGCTCTTCTATTTCGACAACCTCGTCTTCGAGATCGTGCCCAAGGACGACAAGCCGCATCCCGTTATGGCCGGCGCCGTGCCTCTCAGCACTGACGATTCCGCCAGTGTGAAAGTTCTGAACTACGGCACGCCCTATGACTATTCCGTCAGCATGATCGACTTTGCCGACAAGGTGAGCGTAACTCCGGCCAGCGGCCGCACCGAAGACAGCACCACGCTGACCATCTCGGTTGACCGCGCCGGTCTGGAAGACAGCTTCTACCGCGCCAGAATGCGCATGGCTTACTCTGACGGAGCCTACGAAGGCGCTCTGACGACGCTGGTGACCTTCGCGGTGGGCGGCTGGTACTACGGCGCCGACTTCCTCGGCCCCTTCTTCCACTACGGACCGCTGAACGGCCAGGAAAGCTGGACCGCCGGCGCTCCCGAATGTGAGATCGTGAATCTTGCCGGCGAGAACGCCATCAAGTATCCCTTCGCCACCACCACGGAAGTGCAAGCCAAGATCCCGCAGGACGGCATCTTCACCTTCAGCGGCCGCGTGTACAGCGAAGAGCTGGCGGACGACTCCTACTTCCATATCGGAACGGTGGACGGCAACGGCTACAAGGTCATGTACATCAGCCGTGAAGGCGATCCCAGGGAACTGCAGTTCGGTTACTTCCAAGGCAACACCTGGACTCCCATCGCCACGGCCCCCTTCGGCGAATGGGTGGACTTCAGCTTCACCATGGACACCGATCCCAACGTGGCCAGCGTCACCGAGATCACCTTCGGCGACTTTGTGACGAACTTCGCCATCGGCGAACTGCCGCTCGAGCCTAGTTACGACGGCAAGCGC
>JAFSWV010000230.1 GCA_017444325.1 bacterium
AGAAAGAAGGCTGGGGCATAACCGTCATTGAATCCAACGCCGCGGGAACTCCCGTGGTGGGCTCAAACGTCCAGGGTCTGAGGGATTCCATCGTGGACGGCAAGACCGGGCTTCTGGTCGAACCGGGCAGCAGTTCTGACCTGGCTCAAAAGATCATTTCGCTCCTGAAGGACAAAGAGCGCCTCCAAAAGATGGAAGCGGAAGCCAAAGCCTGGGCCGCCACTTTCACCTGGGAAAGATCGGCGGAAGAGTTTATAGAGGCGGCACAAAAAGAGATCGCCGCCAATTCTAAATGAAATTAAAAGACCACAGAGTGATCCTGAACGCCCAGCGGGCGTCATATCCAACCGACCCTCCCTTCGGCCCTGAGGACAACGCGCTTTACCAGAGCGTCACAGATCTACTCAAAACGGCTTATCCCGCTCCCGACGGCAATTATCTTGGCGCCTTGATAAAGCCCGGCGACAAGGTCGTAATTAAGCCGAACGTGGTCAAAGCTTCCCATGAAAGGAAAGAGGGAGAATGGGAGCAAGTCGTAACGCACGGCGCCGTTGTCAGGGCGGTCATCGATCATGTCCTCACCGCTTTGAAAGGGGAGGGCGAAGTTATAGTCGCCGAGGCGCCCCAGACCGACACCCCGTTTAATGTCGCGATGGAACGCTGCGGCATCAAAGCCGTCGTCGATCATTATCAAAACACATCTCCCGTTAAAGTAACTATCCTCGACTTAAGGAAAGAAGAGTGGGTAGCCAAAGACGGCATCGTGGTAAAAAGAACGGAACTGCCGGGCGACCCTCTCGGATACAAAGAGATCGATCTGGGCGATAAGAGCGCCTTTTGCGAAGTGGAGAACAACTCTTCGCCTTTTTACGGCGCGGACTACGACATAGAAAAAACGGCCGAGCATCACAGCGGAGGCCGCCACGAATATCTCATCTCCAATACTATTTTGGAGTGCGACGTTCTTATAAACCTTCCGAAACTGAAGACGCACAAGAAGACCGGCATGACCTGCGCCATGAAGAATCTGGTCGGCGTCAACGGCGACAAGAATTATCTTCCGCATTACCGCTTGGGCGATCCGGCTTCCGGCGGCGACCAGTTCTCGAAGCACGATCTCAAAACGGCTAGCGAAAGAAAGCTTGTGACGATCTGGAAAAAAGCCATGTACCGTCTGCCGGGCTTTGTGAACGAATGCTTCCGGCCTGTTAAAGCTTTTATGCGGCTTTTCTACGGCGATACGAAAAACACCGTGCGCAGCGGCAACTGGCACGGCAACGACACCTGCTGGCGCATGGTCTGGGACCTTAACAAAGCTTTTTTGATTTTTGCCAAAGCGAGAAGTTACCTGACCATTGTGGACGCTATAGCGGCGGGGGAGGGCGACGGCCCTCTGGCGCCCGACAGGAAAGACTGCGGCTGGCTGGCCATGGGTGAGGACCCGCAGGCCATAGACCGTGTTCTTAGCGAGCTTATGGGTTTCGACCCTGAAAAGATGGGCTTCCTCAAAAGGCCTCTGGAAGAGGAATGCCCAACGCCTGAAGTGATTTTTGTGAGCGAGGAGGCCAAGGAACAGATCATGACCACGCCCCCCTTCGAACCGCACTTCGGCTGGAAGGGCCATATAGAACTTCCCAAAGATGCCAAAAAAGTTCTATAATTAGTTAGAGGATGAAAAAACCTAAAAATTAAAGGAGGACTAAAGATGAAAAGAGCAATTTTGTTTTTAGCTGTTTTGCTAAGCGTTTTCATCTGCCAGGCCAAAGAATACGCCAGCGCTTCCGACTGGCCCTGCGAAGTGAAGACAAGCGAATCGGTCTTCCAGATCTTTGAGCCCAGTGTTGAACTTTTTGCCGGCAACAATCTCAAGATCCGTTCCGCCGTTTCTATCCAGAAGGCCGTCGCCACGACCAACGAGCCCATTTACGGCGCGCTTTGGATTACGGCTCTTTCCAGCAACGACACGGTCAACCGCAAGGTCGTCTGCGACAGCTTAAGAGTGGCCAAGTTCAAATGCCCGGACGCGGAGGATATGGAGATCTCCTACGCCGCCGATCTGCAGAACGCTCTTAAGACTGTGGAAATGACCTTCGACCTCGACTATGTTTTGCGCCTTGAAAAGGAAGAGGCCGCCCAGACAAGGAACGAGGCTGAGCTTATGAACGATCCTCCCAAGATCCTCTGCGTCACCAACGCGACGGTCCTGGTCGAGATCGACGGCGCTCCCATCATGCGCAGCCTCGACAACGACGGGAAATACGAAGCGGTCGCCAACACGCCTTTCTGCCTGGTCTTCGACACCAAGAAGAACTGCTACTACCTGAAGGGCGCCAACTATTGGCTCACCTCTCCCAATCTTCAGAGCGACTGGTGCGTTGTTTCCAACGTGCCGGACGACGTGAAAACTTACGGCGAATCCCTGAACTTGACGGACGAGGAGAAGGAAGGCTTCAAGGACGCCATCAGTTCCGGCGTTCCGAAAGTCATCGTGGTCACGGAGCCCACGGAACTCATCAGCATCGACGGCACTCCCAAGTACAAAAACGTCGAAGGCACCGACATCATGTACGCGGAGAACACGGAGAACGATCTCTTCTACTGCGCTGCGGATGAAAAGCTTTACGTTCTGCTCTCCGGCCGCTGGTACGCCCATCAGCAGGACGATACCTGGGAATACGTCGCGCCCGACAAACTTCCCTCCGGCTTCTACAAGATGAACTCCAGGAACTCTAAGGAAAGCGTCCTGCCTCACATCAAGGGTACTCCCGAAGCGAAAGAGGCCGTGGCTGAGACTTACGTTCCGCAGACTGTGAAAGTCGCCCGCAAGGCCGAGGAAGTTCCGGAAGTCGTTTACGACGGCACTCCCCAGTTCAAGGAGATCCCCGAGGCTTATCCGGTGGCTTACGCCGTCAATACGCCGCATGATATCATCCGCGTCAACGATCGCTACTATCTTTGCGAAGACGCCATCTGGTATGAATCCGCTGATCCTGTCACCGGTTGGAAAGTCTGTATCAACGTTCCGGGCGTCATCTATTCGATCCCTCCTGCGTATCCTGTTTACCACGTGCGCTACGTCAGGGTTTACAACTACACTCCGGAATACGTTTACGTCGGCTACTATCCCGGATACGTCGGCTGCTTTGTGGATCGCGGCGTAGTCGTTTACGGCACGGGCTACCGCTACGCTCCCTGGATCGGCACTTACTATTATCCCTGGCCGGCCACTTTCGGTTTCGGCGTTTCCTACAGTTTAGGCTTCGGATGGGGCTTCAATATCAGCTGGGGCGCGCCTATGGGCTGGGTAGGCTTCGGCTTCTGCTGGAGCAACTACCGCTGGGGCTGGCATCATCACCCCCATTGGCACGGCGGACACGGCCACTGGTGGGGCAGAGGCTGCGGCCCCTGGGACCATCACCATGTTTACAAGCATCACGGCCACGGCTGCGCTGACAGATATCATCACGGACCTCATTGCCCGGGCGGCCACGGCCCCGGACCGGCTCCCGCTCCCGGACAGCCGAAGAAGCAGGTCCCGGCCGGACGCTACCTTGTTGACGAGCCCGTCAAGAGCGCCAACCGTCCCGGCACGCCGGCCAATTCCCGCATGGCCAGGCAGAATGTCGGCAGTCCTCTCCAGACCGGTCTGAGAGCCGATAAGAACGGCAATATTTACACCGGAAGTTCCAGGACTGGAGCGACCCGCGATTCCGGCAGCCGAGTCGGAACGCCCGTTGGCGGCTCCTCAAGAGTTGGCACGCCCAGCACTGGTTCCTCCAGAGTCGGCACCACCGTCGGCAGCGGCTCTTCCAGAGTCGGCACGCCCAGCACCGGCTCCTCCAGAGTCGGAACGACCGTCGGCACAGGCTCCAGCCGAGTTGGCACTTCCACCGGCACCGGCTCATCCAGAGTCGGCACAAGCGCCGGAACAGGCTCCAGCAGGGTTGGAACGAGCGTTGGCACCGGTTCCAGCCGAGTCGGCACTTCTACCGGCAGCTCTACAATTCCGACTGCAGGACGAGTGGGAACTTCCACTGGCAATGGCACCGGAACGAGAGTTGGGACGCCCATTGGCGGCTCGACGATCCCGACGGCCGGAAGAGTCGGCACTTCCACAGGTACCGGCTCCAGCAGAACCGGCACTTCCACCGGCAGCGGCAGCACTACCAGGAGAGTTAACAATCCCAGCACTATTCGCACCGGGACGGGCAGCGGCATGCGCTCCGGCAGCGGCTCGACCATCCGCACCGGAACCGGCAGCAGAGTAAGGTCCTCCTTCTCCAATCCCGTTTCCAGCGGCGCGGCCAGAAGCGCTTCTTCTATCGGATCAGGCGCTGTCCGCACGACTCCTTCCATCGGCAGCGGAGCCCGCATGGGTTCTTCTATTGGCGGCGGAGCAGTCAGATCTGGCGCTTCCATGGGTGGCGCTGTTAGATCTGGCGCATCCATGGGCGGCGGTGCGGCGAGAGCCGGAGCCGGCGCTCGCATGGGTGGCGGCGGCGGCGCCCGCATGGGCGGCGGAGGAGGCCGCGGAGGCCGCAGGTGACATCACTGCAAAAAAGGCTCCCTTTTTGGGAGCCTTTTTTTATTTTATTTTTCGCTAAAGTTGACGGGCGGTCCCTTCGCTCACAGACTACGCTTGCATCGTGCGGACGCAGCATATACCCCTCGCTCACGGACTACGCGTGCATGGCCTTGATTTGCGTC
>JAFSWV010000231.1 GCA_017444325.1 bacterium
CCTGTCCTTGATGCCGCGCTTGGCGATCTCTTCCGCCAGAAGGAGCGCGTAGGAACTTGTAGCGCAAAGCACCGTGCTCTTGAGGTCCATCATCATCTGCAGCTGTTTTTCCGTGTTGCCGGGGCCCATGGGGATAGCCATGGCGCCAAGAAGTTCGCAGCCCGCCTGGAAGCCGATGCCGGCGGTCCAGAGGCCGTAGCCGGGCGTGATGTGGATGCGGTCTTTATTGGTGATGCCCGCCAGTTCATAGCAGCGCTTGAACATGATGGCCCAGTCTTCCACGTCCTTTTTGGTGTAAGGGATGATGACGGGAGTGCCGGTGGTGCCTGAACTGGAGTGGATCCTGACCACTTCCTCTTCCGGGCAGGCCATCAGTCCCAAGGGGTAGCATTCCCTGAGATCGTCTTTTTCCGAGAAAGGCAGTTTCTCGAAATCTTCCTTGGAAGCGAGCTGATCCACTCCGGCTTCCTTCAGTTTTCTGCCGTAGAAATTCTGGCAGTCTATGAGGCGTTTGATCTGCTTGTTGACAAGCTGCAGCTGATTGGCGTTGATCTCCATATGTTACTCCTGGTAAAGTAGGGCTTTTAAGTTTATTTCCTGGATCTTGGGAGGCATAAGCTCCGTAATGGTCTCTTTCAATTCAAGCGTACCGAAGCCTAAGAGGCCCGCTTTGGCGGCCTGGCCCAGCATGAGCACGTTGACGATCTTCTCGCTGCCCAAAACTTTCGCGGCGGCGATAGTGTCGATCAGCGTGATGTCGGGAACGGCGTTCTTAAGGTAGGAGGTGATCTCATCAAGAAGGTACGGCGGTCCGCCCAACATGGCGTTGACGGGAATGACCGGGCAGGAGCTTGTTATGATCTTGCCGCCGTCTTTGAGATAGCTGAGATTCCTTAGTGTTTCCGCTATCTCGAAGCCGAGGATAAGGTCGGCTTCCTTTTCGCCGATGATGGGCGAATGGATGTTCTTGCCTATTTTGATATGGCTGACTACGCTGCCGCCCCGCTGCGCCATGCCGATGGTCTCGGCGGTCTTTATTTCAAGGCCGAGGCGCATGGCGGTGGCCGCCAGCAGACGGGAAGCAAGGACTGTCCCCTGCCCGCCTACGCCGCAGAGAATGATGTTCTTCTCGATATCGGGCGCTTCTATGATTTGGCAAGGCGCAGGCTTCGGCTGCTGGCGCTTTTCCGGTTTGGGAGGATTCTTGGCGATGAGCTCTTCCCTTTTCTGGTGCGGCGGACAAACGATAGCGCCGAAAGAGCAGACGTTTTTGCAAAGAGCGCAGCCCACGCACTGCCTGTCGTCGATGAAAGCCTTTTTGTCTTTTATGATGAGGCCCGGACAGCCCAGCTCGCGGATGCATTTCTGGCAGCCTATACATTTGCTCTCATCGACCTTGGCTTTCGCGGCCTCTAGTTTGAATTTCACGATGCAGGGATAGCGGAAGATGATGGCCTTCACGCCTTTTTCGGAAGCGACCTGCTTGACGGTCGCGACCGCCAGATCAAAGTCCAAGGGATCTACTTCCGCGATGGTCTTGACGCCGATGCCCTGTAAAACTTCCTTGGGATCGATGGCGGCGGTCATCTCCCCCATCAAGGTCTGGCCGGTGCCTGGGTGCGGCTGGTGTCCGGTCATGGCCGTCGTGGAGTTGTCAAGGATGACGACCGTCAGATCCGCTTGGTTGTAGATGGCGTTCACAACGCCTGTCAAGCCCGAAGCGAAGAAAGTCGAGTCGCCGATGAAAGCGAAACATTTCGTGCCTTTGTCAACTCTGCCTATCCCCTGGGCGATGGTGATGCCCGCGCCCATGCAGAGGCAGGTGTCGCACATATCGAGGGGTTTCGCGTTGCCAAGCGTGTAGCAGCCGATGTCGCCGCAGAAGACCGCTTTTTCACCTTTCATAGCCTGCTTCACGGCGTAGAAGGAAGCGCGGTGCGGGCAGCCGGCGCAAAGGACCGGAGGCCTTATGGGAAGCGGCGGGGCGTCCTGGGTTCGGCTTTGCTCTTCTGTTTTCAATTGCAGGAAATTTGTGAGCAGCGCTTTAATTTCCTTGGGCGTATTCTCGCCGGCGGGTTTCACCGTGCCGTCCAGCTTGCCTTTGACCTTTACATCGATGCCGTGCTTTCCGCAAACCTCGAAAAGCTCTCTCTCCAAGACCGGGTCGAGTTCCTCCAGAACGAGGACTTCGTCAAGGTCTGCGAGAAAATCGCCAGCCAGTTCTTCCGGGAAAGGAAAAGGCGTGGAGATCTTCATGATCCTCGGACTATCTTTGCCTTTCAGAATGTCCCTCACATAGGCATAGCTGATGCCGGAGGCGACGATGCCTTTCTTTGACTCTGTCTCTTCCTTAACTATGAAATTTCTCGCGTAAGCGGAAAAAGTTTTCGAGAGCTCCTTGTTGCGCTTTTCTATCAAAGCGTGATTTTTAAGGGAGAGCTTCGGGAAGATCACCCAGCGGGAAGGATCCTTTTCAAAATTCAGGGGAAAATGCTCTTCGTATTCCGACTCTTCCTTCACGTCCAGGCTGGCGTAGCTGTGGTCGATCCTGGTGGTGGGGCGGAAAATCACGGGCGTCCCGTATTTGTGCGAGAAAGCGAAAGCTTCCTGGATCATCTCGTAAGCTTCCTTAACAGAAGAAGGATCGAAAACGGGAAGCTTCGAGTATTTTGCGAAACTCCTGGTGTCCTGCTCCGTCTGCGAGGAGATGGGGCCGGGGTCGTCCGCGACCAGAACCACCATGGCGCCCCGGACGCCGATGTAAGCGAGGCTCATAAGGGGGTCGCTGGCCACGTTAAGCCCGACCTGCTTCATGGTAACCAGGACGCGGGCTCCGGAATAGGCCGCGCCGGCGGCCGCTTCCAGGGCGGCCTTCTCGTTGACGGACCACTCGACGTAAGTTTTGTCCGTCCGCCTCGTGGCTATGGTCTCCAAA
>JAFSWV010000232.1 GCA_017444325.1 bacterium
AAAAAGAGGAGTTCAATATGGATGTTTCCTTTGTCATTCCCGTCTTAAACGAAGAGGGCGACCTTAGGCAGCTTCACTCCGAAATCACGGAAGTGATGGAAAAGACCGGCTTCAGCTATGAGATCTTTTTCATCAACGACGGCAGCAAAGACACCAGTTGGGAAATAATAAAAGACCTGGCGGATTCCGACGGCAGAGTCCACGGCGTGTGCTTCCGGCGCAATTTCGGCAAGTCGGAAGCCCTGGCCGCCGGCTTTAAGAGAGTTTCCGGCAAATACGTCTTCACGATGGACGCCGACCTTCAGGACGACCCGCATGAGATCCCCGCTTTTCTGGAAATGATGAAGCAGGGCTATGACCTCGTCTCCGGCTGGAAGCAGACGCGCCACGATCCTTTGGAAAAACGCCTGCCCTCCAAGCTGTTCAACGCGACGGTCTCCTACATGACGGGCGTCAAGCTCCACGACTTCAACTGCGGCTTCAAGTGCTACACCAAAGAGTGCACCGAGGAGATCGACTGCTACGGCGAGCGCCACCGCTTCATGCCGGCTTTGGCCAACGAAAGGGGCTTCAAAGTCGGAGAGCTTGTCGTCAACCACCGCGCCAGGATCCACGGCAAATCAAAGTTTGGCCTCGAGCGCTACATGAGAGGATTTATGGATCTTCTGACCGTGACTTTCCTCGCCACATACACCCGCCGCCCCGCTCACCTGTTGGGCGGTCTCGGCGTGCTTTCCCTTTTCCTCGGCTTTTTAGTTATGGTCGTCAGCGTCGCCTTCCGTTTCCGCTTCAACTATCTTTCCGCGCTCACAGGCCTGGCGCTCTTCATCCTTGGCGGCCAGGCTGTCATACTGGGCCTCGTTTCCGAGCTGATCGTGGCGCGCTCCCGCACGCCTCAGAAGACCATCCATTCCGTTAAGGAGGAATTCTAATCTAGCTATGACTACTTTCCTGATTGGTCTCGGAATACTTCTTGTAGGCGGCTATCTTTACGGCCGTTTCATGGAAGGGTTTTTCGGCGCTGACGAAAGGCCGACTCCCGCAGTAATAAAAAACGACGGGAAGGAATACGTGCCCATGCCGACCTGGAAGTGCGCGCTCGTCCATCTTCTCAACATCGCCGGCACCGGCCCGGTATTGGGCCCCATCCAGGGGATCCTCTTCGGGCCCGTGGTCTTCATAACGATCCCCTTGGGCTGCGTTTTGGCGGGAGCGGTGCACGACTACATGATCGGCATGATCTCAATTAGGGACGACGGCGCCCAGATGCAGGATCTCGTGAGGAAATATCTTGGCAAACAGGTTGCCTGGCTCTTCAACGTCTTCATCTGCGTCATGGCGCTGCTTGTGGTGGTGACGTTCACTTATTCGCCCGGCGACATCGTCGTGAAAAGCTTTCTGAACCAGGCGCCTTTGGTCACCAACCCCTGGACCTGGGCCGCCTACGCCGTGGTCTTCGTCTATTACCTGCTGGCGACCTACATGCCGATCGACAAACTGATCGGCAGAGTCTATCCTGTCATCGGAAGCCTTTTCATTATCTCCGCGGTCCTGATCTTCGTTCTGATCTTTTCCAAACAGCTTCCTCTCCAGAACCTCACCCTTGAGAATTGGCGCGGCCTTAAGCCCAACATGATCCCCCTCTTTTTCGTGACGGTGGCCTGCGGCATAGCAAGCGGCTTCCACTCGACGCAGGCGACTTTGATCGCCCGCTCCCTCAGAAATGAAAAGAGCGGGCGCAAGGTCTTCTTCAACATGATGCTGATGGAGGGCTTCATCGCCATGATCTGGGCAGCCGTCACCATGGGCGTCATGGGAAAATACGGGCTCGCTTCAGCCGGCAACGCCAATGCCTCGCTGGTCGAGATAATAGAGACGCTTCTCGGCAGCAAGTTCGGCATCATCGTCATGGCTGGCTTCATCGTCCTGCCCATAACTACCGGCGGCACGACGATGAGGATACTGCGCATCATGCTCTGCGAGCTCCTTAAGGTCGGTTCCAGCAAAGTTGGCAAGATATTGGTGGGCGTCGGCATGGTCGCCGCTTCCCTGACATTGCTTTTCATCGTGAAATTCCAGCCGGACGGCTTCGCCATCATCTGGCGTTATTTCGCCTGGAGCAATCAGATCCTGGTCGTCTTTACGCTGGCCGTGGCGACAAGCTGGTGCGTGAGAAACGACAAGAGCATACTCTTCACGGTCATTCCGGGAGCCTTTTACCTTTACGTCGTCAGCAGTTTCATCTTGAACGCCAAAGTCGGCTTCAACCTGAGCTGGGACATGAGCTACCTAATTTCCGGCCTTTTAAGCCTTGTTTTCATCGCTTTTTTCAGTTACAAAAAAATCACAAATAAATAATCGCTATGATCACGTTTATCATCGGTCTCGCTATTTTAGGTTTCGGCGGCTTCTCCTACGGCCTCTTCATTGAACGTTTCTTCGGCGTGACGAACCGCAGGACGCCGGCTGTCACAAAAAGGGACGGCGTGGATTACGTCCCCATGGCTTCCTGGCGCAACGGCCTCATCCATCTTTTGAACATCGCCGGGACAGGCCCGATCCTCGGCCCCATCCAGGGCATTCTCTTCGGGCCCGTAGCCTTCATCACTATCCCAATCGGCTGCATACTGGCAGGCGCCGTCCAGGACTACATGGTCGGCATGATCTCCGTAAGGAACGACGGGGAGCAGATCCAGAGCCTGGTCAAGCGCTTCCTCGGGAAACGCGTGGCGGCCTTCTTCGGGATCTTCGTCTGTTTGGCTGTGCTTTTGTTCGGCGTGACCTGCATCTATACGCCCGGCGACATTTTCATCAGGGCCGTCCTGCACCAGGAGGCTGTGCTTTCCAACCACTGGCTCTGGGTGGTCTACGGCGTCATCTTCTCCTATTACCTCATCGCCACGCTCCTGCCCATAGACAAGATCATAGGCCGCGTCTACCCCTTCATCGGGGCTTTCTTCATCTTCACCGCGCTGCTGCTCTTCCTTTACATCTTCATCATGAGGCTTCCTTTGACGGAGCTTTCCCTTTCCAACTGGAAAGGCCTGAAGCCTAATTTCTTCCCGATCTTCTTCGTGACGGTGGCCTGCGGCATTGCCTCGGGTTTCCACTCCACGCAGGCAACGATCGTCGCCCGCACCATCAAGACTGAAAAGAGCGGACGTTTCGTCTTCTACAACATGATGCTTCTTGAGGGCTTCATCGCCATGATCTGGGCGGCCGTCACCATGGGCTGTATCAAGCTTTTCGAGATCGATCCCAGCCAGAGCGCGAACGCGCTTCTGGCCGCCATAATCAAGGACGTCACTTTGATCTTCAAGTTCGAGCACATGAACGCAGTGCAGAACGCCTTCTTCCAGATAATCAACGCCACGGTCGTCATCGGGGTCATCGTGCTGCCTATTTCCAGCGGCGACACGGCCCTGAGGGGACTCAGGCTGATGCTTGGCGAAATGTTCTCCTTAGACCAAAGCAAGGCGAAAAACCGCCTGGTCATGAGCATTGCAATT
The DNA here is from genome assembly GCA_017444325.1 of bacterium. Lineage (GTDB taxonomy): Bacteria > Auribacterota > UBA3054 > UBA3054 > UBA3054 > UBA3054. The sequence continues at coordinate 3,510 of JAFSWV010000232.1, forward strand.
TTTGCCCTTACGGCGGCACTCCTTCTGATAGCCAAATTCTCCACCGGCGGCTTCATCCTTCTGTGGCGTTACTTCGCCTGGGCCAACCAGACCATCGTCGTCTTCTCGTTGGCCATGGCCACGGCCTGGTGCATCAAGGAAGGCAAAAAGATCTGGTTCACGGTCTTGCCGGGCGCCTTCTACCTTGGCGTTACTTCAAGCTTCATATTGAACGCCAAGATAGGCTTCAACATTCCCTGGACGACCGCTTATCCCATCGCGGCCGTCCTTGTCATCGCCTACATCTCCTATTTCATCTACAGGAAAAAACAAGCGTAAACAATGACCGTCCGCGAAAAAGTTATATCTTTCCTTGAAGAGCACGGCGCCAAAATCGTCTTTGGGGCGGCGGCGGCGCTCTTTCTGTTTCTCAGGCTAAGACTCTTTTTCCGTTACGGCCTCACCCAGGACGAAGTTCTCATCATCTCCCAGATAAGGACCTGGGACCCCGTCAAGATCTGGCACTACTACGGCTTCGGCGGCCAGGGCTTCTTCCTGCAGCATTACATCTTCTACATTCTCACACTCTGTGGGACGCTGGCAAGCGTAAGTTATCTGCGTTTCATTTGCCTGGCGGAATCTTTTTTGGGGTTTTATTTCCTCTATAAGCTCGCCAAAAACAATTTCGGGAGTTTCGCGGCTTTCGGCGCGCTTCTGATTTACGCCCTTTGCCCGTACCAGATCCTTTATACGCTCTACATTCGCTTCTACGCGCTCAATATGACGCTCGTCATAATGGAGCTCTATTTTTACTTCCGGGCGCTGGAAAACGAAGACCGCCTCGCCAAATATCTCGGGTTGTCGCTGCTCTTCGCCGCGCTGGCCTTCTGCTCGCATCAGTTCAGCGTATTTTTACAGCCGGTCGTTCTTTTTCATTTCATCATCTGGTGCCTCGTCCGTAAACCGAAAGCGGAAAATGTCAAGCTTATGGTTTTGGGCGCCGCGCTTCTTATTGTTTCCCTTTCGGCGGGCTTTTTGCTTTGGGATCCTCTTTTGAAAAAAGCCGGCCTCGTCTTTTCCACTAAAGACGCCTGGATCCCCGTTAAGCTCGGGATCGCTTCCCAGCGGCTTCAGCTCTTCTTCTGGAAGAACGCCCTGCCCGTCAAATGCTGCAGCCTGGTCTTCCTGTGGGTAAGCCTGGGCCTT
>JAFSWV010000233.1 GCA_017444325.1 bacterium
AAATGAACAAAATCGTATTGAAGATCGAAGGCATGGGCTGCGAGATGTGCGTCAACAAAGTGACGGCCGCACTGAGCGCGGTTGAATTGGTCGCCGAAGTTAAAGTGTCTTTAGAAAACGCTTCGGCGGAAGTCTTCTATTACGGAGAGGAAGCGCCTAACAAGGCGGATCTGAAAGCGGCCGTTGAAAAGGCCGGGTTCAAGGTCGTTTAATTATTACCTTGGACGAAAACCATGAGCGAGGAGGTCTTCACAGGCCTCCTCGACTTTTTTGGGAATGTCGACGTGGGCAAGGAAGTTTTTGCCGTTGGGGCCGTACCCTTCCGGGGTGTCTTCTAATCTTTTGATCTCGCCGAGCAGGAGGCTCGTAAAGCGGTTGATCGACCACATCCCTGGTATGGGGTCGGTGAAGGTGAGATCGGGGGTTATTTGGGCCTTGTAGGAGGCGAAATTGATGATCCTGAGGTCGGGGCGGTACTTTCGTAGCGTGGCGCACATGCGCAGCTGCATGGTGGCGTCCTGGCAGAGGATGATATTTTCGCAAGGAACGGCGTTGTCTTCCAGAAGCGCCAGAAGGTTCGTGATGTTGTTGCCGCAGTGGGTGGATCTTGTTTCCAGGTAGTCGACTTTTAGGTTATGGCGGAACTTTAGGTAGGCCTGGAAGATCTCGGCTTCCGGTTTTCCTTCGGTTGGTATGTCCGGATAGAGTTTTTGGACCGTGTCGCGGAGAGTTTGCGTAGTGTGCCCTACTCCGCCGACGATGACGTAGGTTTTTGCAATGTTGTTTTTGATGGCTTGGGCAAGCACGTCCCCTCCCGCGATTATGGAGCCGCCGAAGAGGACCATAACGTCAGCCTGGCTGAAGCCGTAGGCTGATCTTAGCGCTTCCCGGGTAAGCTCCGACACGTCGCGGCGTCCCAGGACAGCGCTTAGTGTGTTGATGGCGACGGAGATCATGCTGATATTTTAACAAAAAGGAACGCGCTTCCGAATCAGAAGGCGCGATATGGTAAAATAAGCGTGTTGATAATAAACTTTGGAGAGAGCTTATGAAAAAGCGCGCGTTATTTGTTTTTGCACTGCTGTTTTTGGCTGTCAATTCCTATGCTCATGAAGTTTACGTCGCCTATGTTGCTGACAAGACCTGCGGCACAAACCTGGTCTTCAATGTCGAGGACGGCACCGGCTTCCAATTTTACGGGACGATTCCCAATGGCTATGATCTCTCGTCCTTCAGGTACGTCGGCGAACCGCCTCAAGCAAAGCGAGTTTGCAAAACCCTCTTCGTGGGCATCAACGACTATCTCCCCTCCCGGCAATTGAATTCGCTTACCACCTGCGTGAACGACGCCGAGACCATGGCCGCCCTACTCGTTCAGGGCGGATACTATCAGGGAAAAGACGGCTACCTTATGGAAAATGAAGGTGCGCTGAAAAGCAACATCAGGGCCTGCGTAGCGAACGCCGCGAGCGAGCTTATAGCCGGCGACGTCTTCGTATACTACCACTCCAGCCACGGAAGCGAAAAAAACGGCATATCTCTTTGCACCTACGACAGCAATTACTACGCGGCCGAACTGGCGGCTGACCTTAGCAAATTCCAGGCCGGCGTAAGAGTCGTCGTGATTCTCGACACCTGCTTTTCCGGCGGCATGATACCGACGACAAGCATGTCCCAGGCCGTCATCTCGGAAATGGCCGAGATAAGGGCGAAAAGCAAGGGCCTCTCTATCACCGAGGCGGAAGCCGACGTGCAGAAGGACGTGACCTTCCTGACGGCCTGCAGGGGCGACGAGGAGTCCTATACCTCCAAAGTAATGCTCAGCATCTTCACCAGATGCCTCTATAACGGCTGCGACGCCATGAGCGACCTGGACGGAGACGGCATGCTTTCCTTCTACGAGATCTTTGAGAGAGCCCAGGCCTATCTCGCCACCGGGAGCGTTGACCAGCATCCCGTCATCAGCAATCCCAAGCTGGCCCACTCTGTCTTCGCCATGCCCATCCCCCAGCCCAGCTGCTTCGGCTCTTTTGTTTTCAAAGCCGACAGGTTCGCCTTTGTCGTTCCGGCTGTCAAGCAGTCTCTCTACATCGAGCTGAAGGCAACTCCCAAAAATCAGCCTTTCGATGTCACGCAGTTCAATCTCAAGACCAATCTCAAAAAAGCCGCGGACCTTTCCGATCCGCTTCCCAACAAATTCGACATGGCCTTCAAGCTGGGCACCGTGCCGGAAGACGCCAAAACGCCCGTCACGCTTAACGGCGCCGATATGTCCATCAATATCGAAGGCATCGTGATCCCCATAGCCCAGACCGGCCAAACTATCAAGACCAACAAGAAGAAAACCAACGTCACCATAGGTCTCGTGAACTACTACTTCGAGACCATGGGCAAGCTCCAGTACAAGGTCAACGAAAAGAAAGGTATTACGACTTACAAGCTGAAGATCGCCGGCGAAAACGGCCTCCATACCATGTTCAATCCTACGAGCTCCGTCCAGACGACCCACATCTTCCTAAGGGGCCCGCAGTGCGTCAGAGCCAACATCGACTGCAAAACGGTCATGAAGGAAGGCAAGAGCTTTACCGCGAAACTTACCAAAGAAGACAAATAAAAAAGGCTTGCTTCTTTCGCAAGCCTGAGGGCATAAAAAAACCACACCGGCATGAGCCGGTGTGGTTTTTTCTTGCCGATCAAAGATCGGATCTTAGCGTCTGCGAAGGAAAGCGACTATGGCGATAAGGCCGAGGGCCAGGAATCCCGGTTCAGGAACGCCGTAGACCCAAACATTGATGCCGTCAACGAAGACCTCTTCGCTGCTGCCCCACCAGCCGTGGTAGTAAGCGACGGAATCGACCGTGCCGGTGATGTCGTCGGTATAGCCGAAGGTATGGTCCGGGGAGTTTTCGAAGTCGTAGCCGCCGATGGCGCGGAAGCAGACGCCCTTGTTGCCGGTGTCGATGCGGCCGGCCCTTAAGAGCGTGGAATCCTGGTTGAAGACGAAGGTGTTCTTGACCCAGGTGTCGATGGGGCCGTCGTTGCCGTACTGGATCTCTTTATTCTCGCCGTCGACCTTGAAAGAGGCCTTCCAGTGCCAGTTGTTCCAGAAACGCCAGAAGGTCATGCCGTTGCCCCTGATATCGAAGCGCCTTTGTCCCTGGAAATAATGGGAAGCGAAGCCGAATTCCACAGCGTAGATCTGGTTCTGGTAGTTCTCGGCGTCGATATCGACGAGGAAACCAGTGTTGGCCGTGGGCGGGAGATACAGGCAGGAGACGATCTCGGAGTTGAAGGAGATGTTGGTTATGTAGCTTTCGCCGCCGAGCTTGCTCATCCATTCCGGGCAGATCTCGGAGAGAGGCGTGCCTTCATCATAGCCGTTGAAGCTGATGCTGTGGACCAGCTTTTTGTCGATGCTGATAAATTCGACCTTGACGTCATCGTAGTAAACACCCGGGCGGGTCGTAGTAGCGCCGCCGGTGCCGTTGGCAAAGATGAGGTACTTGAAGCCATCGCAGCGCTTCATGCTGAGCTGATAGACGTCGCTGGACTGAGGATCGTCGTCAATGAGGAAGTTGATCAAACCGGTGGACAAATCGAAGTTGAACTGGAAAGTCTGCCATTCGCCTTCTTTGACCGCGCCGGGATATTCCGTAGTCTTGCCTTCCTGAGAGCTGTCGCTAAAATCGTAGCCCTGGTTGAGGAAGTTGAGCTGCGTGCCGTTGTTCTCGAAGTTGAGGACAGGCCTGTTGCCGTAGGCGCCGGAAGTGGTGGAGGAGTTGTAGTTGGCGTTCAGGCGGAATTCGCCGTAGTTGTGGCCTTCGTTCTGGAAACGCTTGAAGGTGACCTTCAGGAAACAACCGGGCTCATAGTTCACCTCGGAATCGTCGATGGGGATGGCTATGCCCTGCTGGCCTTCGCCTACCTGGGTCACTTTCAGGACTTTGTTGCCTTCGAAACTTTCGATGGTCGCGCCGTCGGTGCCGACCGCGCCCCACTGGGTGTTAGGGGAAGCGACCATGCCGGCCTGGCCGAGAGCGGCTCCTTCCTCGCAGCCTTCAAAATTCTGATCGAGAAGCACGACAGTGCTGTCTGCCAAAGCAAGGGAAGCGGCCAGCACTACGCTAAGGGTAAGAATTTTTTTCATAGTGTTGTTTTGGGTAAAGGTTATTGGTTTTTATTATCAATTTTTTGTAAGGGTATTATACCCAAAAGGCGGTTTGGATTCAACGCCTTTTCGTTTTCTTACCTTACTCCCTCAGAACGCTCCAATCCTGGACGATATTCGTTGAGAAGTGACCGTAAATATCCCTTTCGAGATAAACGCGCCGGCCGTTCGCCAGCAGCACTATTTCATACTTTCTGAAGTAGTAATCCAAACGGCTGGAGGAAGAAGATCTGTCGGTTCTACATAAATTGTATGACCGAGATAAAGATAAATGGTCGCTCCGCAAATGCCAACTACGCCCCCTTTTCCAAAAACCTCCCTCCACCAGCAGAGGATCGTCGGTCCCGGGGCGGGCCTTGGCGTTGTAAGCCCAGCCTATGTGGTTGGTATTGAAATCGTCGATGGAAAGCTCCTTTGAAAAAGCTTCATATTTCCTGCCGGGAGGCTGCAGAAGCACCTCAAGTCTGGAATGGCGCTTTTTGTTGTTTTCAAAAAGGAGGTAGAGATCCCTGACGCCGTAATCATCACCGTTGGGGTCAAGTATGGGATAGGCGCCGTGCTCCCTCTGGTAGTCGTCCAGAAGATAGTACATGTTCCTGAGCTGGGAGCGGCATTTTATCTTTGGCAATTCATCTTTTACGTAATCATGGACCACAAGGCCGATGAAAGGCAAAACAATGAACAGCGGAAAGAGCAGCGTGCATACGAAGGCCGCGATAAAGCAGCCTTTGGAAGCCTCTTTTTCCTCACTCGCTCCCCTAGCCAAAGCCAGATAGCCCAAAAACACGAGCCCCGTTACCGGGATGAGGAGCAACAAGGTCCACCAGCCGGAATGCAAGGTGTCGTGCAGCCTTCTTACGCAGAGCGAAACGAAAGGC
>JAFSWV010000234.1 GCA_017444325.1 bacterium
CGACCTCGAGTCGCTGCCTTTCATAGACAGGGACCTTACGAAATGGGAACTGTACGCCTATGAAAACGGCAACTTCAAATACACGCCGGGAACTTACACCTACAGCGGCCGCGACTGCTGGTGGGGAAAGTGCACCTTCTGCGTCTGGGACAATACGCTTAATCCCTGCGGCAGCTACCGCAGCTTCTCTCCTGAAAGACTTTTCGCCGAAGTTAAGCACGTCATAGACAATTATCACGTCAAAGAGATCTTCGACGACGCCGGCAGCATGTTCGCTGGAGAAAAGATGAAGAAGTTCTGCCGCCTTTTGATCGAAAGCGGCTACAACAAAAAAGCGGTCTTCGGCTGCAACATGCGCTTCGACGGTCTGGACAAGGAAGGCTATGAACTGATGAAGCAGGCCAACTTCCGCTTCGTCCTCTTCGGCCTGGAATCCGGCAATCAGAAAACCCTTGACCGCATAAACAAGGGCATAACTCTGGAACAAATAGAAAAAGGCGCCAAAACCTGCAAAGAAGCGGGGCTTCAGCCTCACGTCACATTGATGCTCGGCTATCCTTGGGAGACGTTAGAAGACGCCAAGAGGACTGTTGACTTTGCCAAGCGCCTTTTCAAACTTGGTTACATCGACACCATGCAGGCGACCGTCTGCATTCCTTACCCCGGCACGCCGCTTTACAAAGAATGCGAGGAAAACGGCTGGCTGCTGACTAAAAATTATTCCGACTACGACATGCGCGGCGCCGTTATGAAGTCCCCGCTCAGCGAAAAAGAACTCATGGACCTCACGCGCCAAATATACCGCTCCTTTTTAAGCCCCGCCTTCATCTGGCGAAAAATCACGCAAATCAGAACCCTTGATGACATTAAGTTTTTAGCGACCGCCGGTCTGCGCGTCATAGGTCACCTGACCGATTTCAGCGGCAAAGCTTGATGCCCTTGCCATTATTCTGAAAAAGCGGTAAAATGTATCTCGTGAAAAGAGCGCTTTTACGTTCATTAGTCCTGCTGGGACTTTTCGCTTTCAGCGCGCGCTGCGAGCTGCCTGACGGACTTTTCCCCGCCGATTGGATCGAGACCAAAGGCGGACACATAAGGACCGGCGTAACGCAGGCCGGAGCCAGCCTCGTTGAACTTGACTGCGTCCTGGAGCTTACCGAGCTGAACCATTCCAAAAGGCGCCTGATGGGCTTCGACGGCAGCGGCCCGAAAAACTATTTCGGCGTCAACACCACGAACCATTTCGACATTTGGCACGCTTCTAAGATCGAGGCGGAAGCCAACGTGAAATACCGGCTGTATCTCACGCAGACCAAAACCACCACCACGCTCTACATTTACGATCACGCCAGCGGCGAGCTTCTCGAAACGCTGTCCGGCAACTCCAAAGGCATCAACAGTTCGGAATGCCATGTCTTCACGATAAACGGCAATAGCAACTACCTCTGCTACGGGATCCGGGTCTATAACTTCAAGGTCTCTATTGACGGCGACCTTAAAAGAGACCTGACGCCTGTTTACGACACGGTGCAGGGCAAAGCAGCAATGTACGACTCTGTCAGCCAGACGGCCTTCTACGCCTACGGGACCGGCAAGCTCGCCTGCAACGCCTTCAAGTTCCAGTACGGTTCCGGCGACACGGCCGTTTTCTGCGACGAGGGCTGCCTGTATCTTCCCTCCCACGTAAGCTACTCCGACGTAAGCGGACTGGTATTCCCGGAGGGCACGTCTCTTTCCGGCACGCTGGAAGGAAGATCATTGACGGTGGGGACCGACGAGCTCGATCTGCACGAGATCTTCGGGGAAATGCAGCCCGGCGTCAAATATGATCTCAAGGTGGACTACGAATTCGGTTTCAGGACCAACTTCTTCATCGCCAAATCGGCCAACATAGCGGCCCTTTACGTCACCCTCGACGACCATGACGTCGCCTATCTCAACAAAAGCAAAAAAAACGAATGCACGGGCGCCGCTCTGAAGATCAAACCCGACGGAACAAGCTCCGGTCTTCAGCAGATAAAGAAGATCGCGGGCCGAGGCAACGCCACCTGGACTTATTCCGGCGACAAGAAGCC
>JAFSWV010000235.1 GCA_017444325.1 bacterium
ACGACCGACCACTCGCTCGACAACCTGACCAAAGAATTGAACAGAAGTGTGCAGCGCATGACCAGCCGCGTCGAGTCCCAAACTTTCTTCTCGGGAGGCGAGACAGGCAGCCAGGCGGCCGCCATCAACAACTATTACCAGGGCACTATCCTTTCCGCCATCCAGGCGGCTTGGCAGACGCCCCAGGCTTCCCAGATAAACAAGAAGTCCGTCTGCGTCGTCCGCTTCACCTTAACGAAAGACGGAAGGGTGACCACGGCCAGAATAACGCAGAGCAGCGGGAATAAGGCTATGGATGATTCCGCGCTCTCCGCCGTAAGGTCGGCGCGCTTCGGCCCCTTCCCGCCGGACATCACAAGGCCGACTCTGGAAGTGGAAGTTCCCTTCGAATGCGAAAAATAGGAGAAAAACGATGAACAAAATTTTGCTTTCCCTGATCATGGCGCTCGCGCTTTGCGGATGCGAAAAGGAAGCCCCTGCCGCCCTCGCATCGCAGGAGAATCCTTTCGCCCAACCCGTTTCAGCAGTCTCCGCTGATCCCGCTCCCGCAGCCCAGACCGCTTCCGTTGCGGAAACGCCGGTCGGCCCGGCCACCGCTGAACAAGTCTCAGCTCTGGTCAAAGGCGACAACGCCTTCGCCTGGGAACTTTTCAAACAGCTCGCCGATCCCAAGCAGCCGGTCTTCTTCTCGCCGTACAGCATTTCCAGCGCCATGGCGATGCTTACTTTGGGCGCGAAAGGCGAGACGGAAAAGCAGCTGCTTGAAACGCTGGCCTTCCCGGACAAAGGTCCGCTTCTCGGAAAAGAATTCCAGAAGCTCAGGGAGAGCCTTGTTTCCAGCGACGAGAGATTCACCATGACGGACGCCAATTCGCTCTGGCTCAACATTGGTTTCGACGTCCTTTCATCCTACGCGCAGAGCCTGAAGGAATTCTTCTCCGGAGAGGCGAGGAGCATTGAGTTTGCGAAAAACAAAGAGGCGGCCGCCACGATCAACAATTGGATCTCCGACCACACGAGAAACCTCATCAAAGACCTCATCAGCCCCGAAGCCTTGAGCGCCGACACGAGGCTTGTCCTCGTGAACGCCGTGAGCTTCCTGGCCAAATGGGAAACGCCTTTCGACGAGGACGGCACCAGGAAGTATTCCCTTATGGATTACACGGGCCGCGCCGGAAAAGGGGAGCTGATGCGCCAGGAAGGCATGATCAACGCCGCGGAAGTCGACGGAGTGACGGCGGTGGAACTTAATTACGCCGGCAGGAAATATTCGCTTCTGGCCATGATGCCACAGGACGTGGCGAAATTTACCTCTTGGGAAAAGAATATTGACGACGCTTACATTGAAAACATAACGAAATCTCTCAAGCGCGAGAACGCTGTGCTTATGTTCCCGAAATTCACGACGGAATACTCCCAGAGCCTTGTTTCCGTTTTCAAGGACATGGGACTGGCTTCGCCCTTTGCGTACGGCGCCGACTTCACCGGTATTAGTCTGAAAGAGCAGCTCCTCGTCAGTGAGATCATCCACAAAGCGATAGTTAAGATCTACGAGACCGGCACGGAAGCCGCGGCCGCGACCGCCGTCATGGTCAAATGCACCGGCATGGCGATGAAGCCGCCCAAAGAGATCCGCTTCAACAAGCCTTTTGTTTACCTGATCAGGGAGAAGGAGACCGGCGCGATCCTCTTCTTAGGCCACTACACCGTCAAAGCAGAAAAATAATCAACACAAAGATAAAATTATGAAGATCACCACCAAAAACTACGCCAACATCACGCTTCTGAAAGTTGAGCAGAAGCAGGTCCTGAAACTCCTGGCTGACGAAGGCCGCCACGCTTACGTCGTTTCCGACGGCACGTCGGAAATGATGGAGAGAGACGCCGTCATCTACGACGAGGAGCTTGACGAACTCGACGCCAAGGTCGTTTCCGAAATGGCCCAGCGCCTTTCCAAGCAGCTTCGCTGCGTCGCGTTCGCCGTCATCAACTACAACGACGAGACGCTTTTGACCTGGCTCTACCGCAGCGGCGAACTGATCGACGCCTACAACTCCCAGCCCGGATATCTCAATCCCAAATTGGAAGAGAACCATCAGCCGACGGGCGCCAATCCCGACAAGATGGCGAAGGTCTTCAAGAATGTCCAGCTGACCGACCTCGGCCCCATAACCCGCCGTCCTTCTTACCCGGACGAGAACTACTGCACGGCCACGGACCGCCATGCCGACATCGTCTCCGTCCTGAGGCTGCCGCGCTTCGCGGTCGGCACCGGCTTCTACACTGTTAAGATCGGCGACATCCCCGCCGATTTGGTAGCCGGCGACTTCGTACCCGTCAACATCAAATGATCGTTAAAGGCGAAGAGATCGTTTGGGAGGAGCCCAAGTCCTTCCAGGAACTTCTTAGACTGCGCCGCCTCAAGCGGCGCAGTTTCTGGCGCAACGCGAGGCCGCTCTTCATCAACACGGCGCTCATCTTCTCGCTTGTCATGATCTTCTTCGCCTTCTACTACCGCAGCGACATCGCAAAAGTCTTCGAGCCGGCAAAGATCATTTCCGCTTTGATAGCCTCTTTTGGCATTTCCTTTATTTGGCGGTCCTTGGAGAGGAGCAGGACGCCAATTATCACGCTTACGAAAAAAGAGGGCGCCTACTATTTGAGCCGCAAGGGCGACTACACGAATCAGCCGCTTGCGGAACTCAAGGCTTACGTCGTGGAAGAATTAAGAGAAGGCGCCTACGCCTCCACGGTCCTCATAATGAAGACGGCGGACGGTCAGCGCCTGGCCGCCCTGCCTGATCAGGAGAAAATTGACCTGATGGTTGGCATAATGAAAGAACTTAAGATACCGGAAGGAAAACTGAAAGCTTAAAAATGGATTTTTTCTCTTTCAAATTCCTTGCTTTCCTTAGTCTTACGCTTCTTCTTTTCCACTTGAAGCCGACGAGGGGATTGAGAAAATGGCTCTTGTTCGCGGCCAACCTTCTCTTCTATGTCTTCCTCTCCAAGTGGTGCGTGATCTATCTCGCCGTAACCACGACCGTAGTTTATCTCTGCGCCTTGAAGAACACGAAGGCTTCCTATTTGCTTGGGATCGTATTGACGCTGTTTTCGCTCGTCTTCTTCAAATACACGCCTTTCCTTTACAACTCCTTTGCGGGTCTTTCAGGCATCCCGAACTGGAGCTTGAAGTGGCTTGTGCCGCTGGGAATCTCATTCTATACCTTCCGGCTCATATCTTATCTCACGGACGTCAGGAGGGGAGAACTGGAAGCGGAAAAGGACCCCTTCTATTTCTTCACCTACGCGGCTTTTTTCCCGCTTGTCATCTGCGGCCCTATCCAGAGGGCAGGCGACTTCCTTCCGGCCCTCAGAGAGCCTAATGAACTCACTCTTGACCGTTTTGACAGGGGAATGAGGCAGATCCTTTGGGGCTTGGTCAAAAAAGCGGTCGTAGCCGACAACCTCGACGTCCTCGTTGACAGTGCTTTTTCCGGCTATGAATCGAAGAGCGGCTTCGTTTTCGTTTTGGCCGTCATTCTTTACAGCCTGCAGATCTACTGTGACTTTTCCGGATATTCCGACATGGCGATCGGCGTTGCGAGGCTTTTCGGCATAGACCTTAAGGCGAACTTCCGCGTTCCTTACGTCTCCACGACCATAAAGGAATTCTGGAGCCGCTGGCACATCTCCCTTTCCACCTGGTTCAGGGATTACGTCTATTTCCCGCTGGGCGGCGGCCGCTGCGGAAAGCTGAGAAGGTCTTTCAACATCATGGTGACCTTCCTGCTCTCCGGGCTTTGGCACGGCGCCAACTGGACTTTCATCTTTTGGGGAGGATTGCATGGCCTGGGCCTTGTCGTGGAAAAACTGCTTTTCCCAGCCAAGGAAGGGCCGAAGAGCAAGGCCGCGAAATTCATCTGGACGCTTTGCACCGCGTTCCTCGTGCTTTTCGGCTGGCTCTTTTTCAGGTCGGAATCCATGCGTCAGGCCGTTTACATCATGGCCAACGCTTTTACCGGCGTCAGCGCGCCGATCGCTTATCTCAAGGAAGGATTCCTTTCCCTTATGGGCGAGGAAGCCGGCATAGTCAACATTCTGAGAATAAGCGTCCCAACTTTGATCGTTTTCGTTACGGAGTATTTCTTCCGCAACAGGGACCCTTGGACTGCTTCGGGAAAAAAGGCCCCCGTTCTTTTCTACATCGCAACGCTTATACTGCTCTTCCTTTGCAAGGCGGGGGAACAGCAGGAATTGATCTATGGAAAATTCTAAATGAAGTTTAGCATTCATATGATCTGGCAAGCCGCGCTTGCCGTAATCCTGATCCTTCTCGTCACGGTCGCTTTCCCGATCTGGCTCGACCCCTACAATGTTTTCCATTACGACAACATTCGTTTCAACGGCGTGGAGCCCAATCAGATCTTCATCAAGACGCGCTATATCCTAAAGAACCCGGATCGCTTCGACTCTTTCCTCTTCGGCTCCTCCCGAGTCGGCATGATCGACGTCTCAAAGATAAAAGAAGGCCGTTTCTACAATATGAATTATTCCGAGGGCCTTCCTCAGGAGAATCTTGACAATTTAAAGATATTCATTGCCAACGGCCTCAAGATCAGCAACGTCTGGCTTGGCATCGACAACATCAGCTGTTTTACCGATCCTGAGCGTCACAAAAAATCTTTGATGCGCAGGTTTTATCCAATGGACGGCAACCTTTTTAAATTTTATCTTCCATACGTCAACTGCTCCAAGGCCTTCCGTTCCCTGGACACCATATTGGGAGCAAAGAAGAGCGACGGGAAAAGGGAGAAAGATTTCTACGCCACCGGCAACTCCTGGCTGAGTCAGGAGATGAACCTTGACGAAAAGGCCAACCGCCCTGCCTGGGAAAAGCACTACGCTCCGCGTTTCGGGGAAGCCGTAAAAGAAATCAAAGCGATAGCCGATCTCTGCGAAGAGAACGGCATAAAACTGAAAGTTTTCACCAATCCTCTCTACATCGACACTTACAAGAAATGCCTGGAAGAAGGCTACGGCGATTTCTTAGATGAGCTTGCCAAGGTCGTGCCTTATTACGATTTCAGCACGATACCGCAGACCACCACCAGGAACGACTTCGTCGAGACTTCCCACTACCGCTTCGAAGTGGGGGATTACCTGATCAAGTGTTTGGAAGATCCGGAGGAACCTTTCCTTAGGAAGCAATGAAAAAAGTATTTTTCATCATACGGTTGCTCGTAGCCGCCGCTTTGGTGATCGCTCTGTATTTCATGTGCGACCCCAAGGCGGTGCTGGAGAATTTGAAAAATACCGATCCAAGGCTTATCGCCGCCGCGCTCGCGGTCTTTCTTATTTCCTACGTCATCACGGCCTGGCGCTGGCAAGTCGTTCTTCAAGGCGCGGAAAAACACATTCCCTTCTGGAAACTTCTCAGGTACAGCTTCACCGCCAGCTTCTGCAACAATTTTCTGCCCACCGGCTTCGGCGGCGACATCACGAGGGTGATCAATATGCTTCCTCACGGCATCTCGGCCGCGGAGGGAACGGGCCTGCTTTTCCTGGAAAGGCTCATCGGCTTTCTGGTCATCGGCCTTCTGATAATAATAACTCTGCCTTTTGTTTCGAAGGATGTTTCCCTGGCCTGGTCGCAAGGTGACAAGACGGCAAGGGGCGCGCTCGTTTTCATCGCTGCGGCTTTATTCGTTCTTTTGCTTGCGATGCTTTTCATTATCATCCTTATCGCCAGCAAAAAGGCCGTGCTTAAATTCAGCGCTTTGTTTTCCAAGATCCCTTATAAAGCCGTTTCGAAATTTTTAGTCGAATTTCTGGAAAAGCTGAACCAGAACATCCGCGGAGCCAAAACTATCGTAAAACTGATCCTTGTTTCGACGCTCCTGCAGTTTTCTTTTGCCATTGCTTTCTATCTCTGCTTCTGGGCCGTTCTGGATCAGAAGTTTTCCTTTACGCTGATCTTCGCCCTGGTCCAGACCACTTCGCTTTTGGGCGTCATCCCGATAAGCATAGAGACGATCGGCACGAGGGAATTCGTCTTCTGCCTTTTCCTGCCAATCGAAGTTTCCTCGCTTTTAGCCTGCCTGATCATCGCCAGGGCCGCTTCCGTTGTCATGACGCTTCCCGGCGCTCTCTTTTTCATCACCGACGGCCTTTTCAGAAAGTGTACCCCCAAAGACTGAGACAAAAAGCTCCGCCCAAGGATCTGGCGAAGGCTATAGAAGCTTTCGATTTCACGGTGGAGGAGGAAGACCTG
>JAFSWV010000022.1 GCA_017444325.1 bacterium
AGGAACTCGTTGGAGGAATAAACGCCGTTCAAGGTCTCGCCCTCGATCCTGAGGAACTTCGGAGTGCCGGCGCCGCTGCCGATGAAGACGGCGGAATAGCCCTCCTCTTTCATGAGTTCATCGATGGTGTAAAGGCGGCCGATTATGGAATTGAGTTCAAACCTGGCGCCCAGTTTTTTCAAGCCCTCGATCTCGGAAGCCACGATCGCTTTCGGCAGACGGAATTCCGGAATGCCGTAGATAAGGACGCCGCCCGGCTGGTGCAGCGCTTCGAAGACCGTGACGTCCACTCCGGCTTTCAGAAGTTCGTAAGCGCAGGCCAGACCGGAAGGCCCTGAGCCGATTATTGCGACCTTTGCTTTCTTTTCTCTTTCCGCTTTCGGCGTCTCATCAGCATTCGCGTTTTCTCTGTGCCAGTCCGCGACGAAGCGCTCCAAGCGCCCGATGGAAACAGGTTCGCCTTTTATTCCGACTATGCACTTGCTCTCGCACTGGACTTCCTGCGGACAGACGCGGCCGCAGACAGCCGGCAGACTGTTGTCCGCTATCAGTGAAGCGTAGGACGCTGCGAGATCTTTATTCGCCAGAGCGGCGATAAACTTCGGTATGTTTACGTGCACCGGGCAGCCTGTGACGCAGCGGGGATTAGGGCAATTGAGGCAGCGCGTCGCTTCCAGAACGGCGGTGTCGAAGGAAAAGCCCAGAGGCACCTCGCTGAAATTACGGCGCCTGACTTCCGGCTTCTGCTCAGGCATTGCCTGCCTCGGAATTTGCATTCTTTCCTGATTGGTCATAGGAGGCCCTCCTCGGCAGCGCGCAGGCGGCACTTGTGTTCATACTCTCTGTAGATCCCCGACCTTCTCCGCAATTCATCGAAGTCGATTGAATCAGCCGGGAACTCCGGACCGTCCACGCAGGTGTAGCGGATCTTGCCGCCGACCGTGACGCGGCAGCCGCCGCACATTCCCGTGCCGTCGATCATTATGGAGTTGAGGCTGGCCGTCGCCGGAACGTTGAATTCCTTCGCCAGTTCCGCGCAGGCTTTCATCATGGGGATCGGACCTACGATGTAAACGTGATCGACTCCTCCCTTCTCCAGCTCTTTTTTCAGGATCGTCGTGACGAAACCTTTTTCGCCGTAGGAACCGTCGTCGGTAGCAACTTTCAGTTCGTGGCAGACTTCCCGCATCTCGTTTTCAAGAATGAGAAGCGGATAAGTTCTGGCGCCGATAATGCCCAGGACGTGGTTGCCTGCCTCTTTCAAGGCGGAGGCTATAGGAAGTATAGGGGCTGTGCCTATTCCGCCGCCTACGCAGATCACAGAGCCGTTTAATGGTATCTCGGTCGGCTGTCCGAGAGGCCCGACCAGATCGTGGACGAAACCGCCGGCCTCGAGGCTGGCAAGTTCCATCGTCGTGTAGCCCACGGTCTGGAAAATAAGCTTCACTCCGCCCCTTGGATCGGAGCCGACCATCGTGAGCGGGATGCGCTCGCTATTTTCTTTCGGCCTAACGATAACAAACTGTCCGGCACGGCGGACTTGCGCAAGCCTTCTGGCCTCCACTACCATGGAGAAGACGTTGTCGGCAAGTTTGGTTTTTTCTAAGATTCTGAACGGCATTGCTAGTATCTACAAAGGTAGGAGAGCAGTATGCAGTCTCCCAAGATTATGAGGGCCACCATCACTAGAACGACGATGGGAACGCTGATCTCGGACAGAAGCGAAGGAGTCTTATACTCCTTCCCGCAGGAAACGCATTTGAGCGTCGCGCTGGTCCGGCGCATCCTCGGAAGAAGGAAAGAAAGGAATTTCATATGAGCGGGGATCTCTTTTCCCGGATCGACTATCATAAGGGAATATTTTTCGCCGCAGTAGGGGCAGTGGGATTCGAGGGCGTCAAAGCCCAATAGCTCCAACGATTCCTGGCGCTGCTTTTTCTGCAGCTCCAGAAGGCGCCTTTCCTCCTCCCTCTTGGTCGGCCCGAAAATATTCTTTTCGCTTTCTGTCGTCATAACTGTGGTTTTCAAATTTATAGTCCGGCTCGCCCGAAGCGTTTTTCCAGTTCGGAATAAGTCAGCATTATGATGGTCGGCCTACCGTGCGGGCAGGTCCAAGGCGTTTTCGCCGCCATCAGTTCGTCAAGGAGAGCCTGGCAGTCGGCAAGGCTCAGCTGATGATGGAATTTTATGCTCTTCCTGCAGACCATGACCAGGGCCAGTCTGCGCCTAACTTCCTCGGCTCTTGATGACGTGCCCAAAAGTTTAAGATCCTCCGCCATATCGGTGAAGAGCTCCTGCAGCGCGGAGGCTTCCAGGAAAGCGGGAATGGCGTCCACTTTCAGCGTGTTCCTGCCGAATTCCTCCAGCGCAAAACCGCTTTTCACAAGCTCTCCCAAATACGGCTTCAAAGCCGCCATCTGCTCAAAGGAAAGCGTCAAAGTTTCGGGAAGCAGCAGGCGCTGGCTGGGAGCGTCGGCGTTTTCGAAAGCAAGGAGCGCTTTCTCATAATTGATCCTCTCGTGGGCCGCGTGCTGGTCAACTATGCCAATACCTCTCCCCTCGATCTCCGCCAAGATGTACATGCCGCCGGCCTGGGCCAGCGCTTTGGAACTTGAGAGCGTGCCAATCTCTTTCGCTTCGTAAACTTCCTCTTCTTTTTCCCTGACGGAAGAGGCTGTCTCCTCCGGCACGGCGTAGATCTTCTTCCAGTCCTCGACGGAAAGCTTCTCTCCCCGCATCATGGAAAGGTCCTGCGGCTTGGAGAAGGCGGACTTGACGCCGAGTTCCGGAGCGTTCGCGTCCTTAGAATCCCCCAGCGACAGTTCCGGCGGCACCATGTCGGAGCGCAAAGCGTCCGAGACAGCGCGCGCGATCAGGTCCTGGACAAGATGTTCGCTCCTGAAACGAATATCGAGCTTGGCGGGATGCACGTTTATGTCGATGGAATTGGGGGCGACAGTCAGGAAAAGGAAAGCGTAAGGATAGCGCTCGGGGCTGAGCAAAGTTCCGTAAGCCCTTTTAAGCAGCGCGGACAGCCAGACGCACCTTACGGCCCTGCGGTTGACGAAAAGGAAGATCTCGCTCCTCGTGCCGCTGGCGATTGTCCAGGGCGAAACGAAGCCTTCGACCAAACGCCCTTCCGAGGAAGCGCTGACCGGAATAAGGGAATTGGTGAAGTCCGTGCCCCTAAGCTGGCGGAGCCTGGCCTGGACCGCTTCCATGAAAGGAACAGTCTCGTTCTGAGGCGGCAGGTTGAAGACCTCCGTCTTGTCCACCAGGTAGCGGAATCCGACGTAAGGATGCGTCAGCACCGCGTTCTGCATGAAGCGCGCGATATGGCCTAATTCCGTGGCGTCGGTCTTAAGGAACTTAGCCCTGACCGGCACGCAGAAGAAAAGATTCCTGACGCTGATGGTCGTGCCCTGGGAGCGCGCCGCGTCGCCAACTGACATGTCGGAGCCGCCCTCCACTTTGATGCAGGTCGGCGTTCCTCCGTCGGCGGGGGCCGTCGTCATCTCGAAGCGGGAAACGCTCGCGATGGAAGGCAGCGCCTCGCCCCTGAAGCCCAAAGTCCTGACGTTGGAAATGTCGATGGCGGTCCTAATTTTGCTAGTCGCGTGGCGAAGCAACGACATCTTCGCGTCTTCCCGCGACATTCCGCAGCCGTCGTCCGAGACAGATATGAGCTTGCGTCCGCCTTCCATGATCTCGACGCAAACGCGCCTGGCGCCGGCGTCCAGGGAATTCTCAACGAGTTCCTTGACCACCGAGGCGGGGCGCTCCACCACCTCGCCCGCGGCTATCTTGTTAGCCACGTCCTCAGGCAGGAGCTTTATCTGTCTATCATCTGTCATAAGTTTAAATTATAGCATATCCTTTAAGGCTTCCGTGACCGCGAAAAGGTCGGGAAGGATCATGAAAGCGCGCTGCTTTTCCTTTGTCCCGGGAGCGACAAGATCCGGGACCATGATGGAAACCATGCCGGCCCTTTCGGCCGCCTCTATGCCGGCTGGGGAATCTTCCAAGACCAGGCAGTTCTCAGGCTTCGCCTCGATCATTTCGGCGGCCTTCAAAAATATGTCGGGCTCAGGTTTGCTTTTGGGAACCTCCCAGCCGCTGGTAACGGAGTTCACGCGGTGCAGAAGATTCACCATTTTCAACTTCTGCAAGACCTGGGACCTCGGAGAACTGCTGGCCACCACTCTCGGCATGGCGCGTTCATCCAGAAGGTCCAGAAGTTCCATAAGCCCCGGCTTGGGTTTCCCCTCCCCTCTTCCTATGGCCTCGACTATCAGTTCGGCGCATTTGTCGCGGACGGAATTCGTCTCCTCCACGCTGAAGCCGTACTCCTCGGCGAAGAAGCCGTAAGTGTCGGACCTGGCATGCCCGATCAGCTGCCTGAAAAAGGCGAAAGTCATTTCGCGACCGTTTTTCAATCTGATCGCCTCAGCCATCGCGCGCATGGCGACGGGCTCGGTGTCCAGCATCAAGCCGTCCAGGTCGAAAATGACCGCTTCTATTTTTCTTTTTTCCATATTCTAATTTTAGCAAACCGCCTGGATTAATGGTAGAATATGCGTGATATGAAAAGATTAGCGTTCATTTTTCCCCTGGCGCTTTCCATCTTCGCTTTCGCGGAAGTTGAGCGCACGATGTTCGGAGAGCTTTCCTATAAGGACGGCTCTACTTCTGACTGCATGATCGTCTTCAGGACCGATTCGGAAGACAACAGTTTCTTCTGCGAGATCCGCCGCAGGATCAATTCAAGGATAAGATCACAGGTCTTTCGCGGCGAAACGGAAGGAAACGCGTGCAAAGCCAAAAGCGCCGACGGCCGCCTTTCCCTGTACGGCGTCATTGAGAAAAACGATTTCAACGCAGGCGTTATGAACGGAAATGAGCTTTTGTACAGCCTTTCCGCCAAAGACGGCGAAAGCCTGATGAACGAGGCCGCTTCCCGCCGCTCTGATGGTGAAACCGTCAGCGAAACGCCTCCTGAGCCGCAGATAAAGCGGGAGGCGTCCTGCGAAGAGGATAAACCTGATCTCGCAAAAGTCAAAGTTTACGCTTACAAGGGAAAACTTTCCGGCAAGGAAGGTGAAAAAGACGCGGAGATCAAAGCGTCTTTCTCAAACGGCAAAAACAACAACATGAACCTTGTCGTGATGGTGAATAAAACGCCTGAAAGCGTCAGCGCCGAATTTTATTCCGGCGTGGCCGACAAAGGAAGATTCACCGCCATGAGCAGAGACAAAAGCAAACTGATCAGCGGCAAAATAGACTCCCAAAAATTGGAAGCCGAGATCAAAGAGGAAGCAAGCGACGAATCCTCTTTCTTTTCAGGAAAGCGCTGACGATTCTATTCCGGGAGCTTTTCCAGCTTCCCATCAACCAGTTTGCGGTAATAGCAGGAGCTTCTCGGAACGCCGTTCTTGTCTTTGGTGTGGCAGGCGCCCTTGCCCAGAGGCCTGACAAGATACAAAAGGGAGTTCTGCTCGCAGTTCACCCTTATCTCGACGATTTCTAAAACGTCTCCGCTGGTCGCGCCCTTTTCCCAAAGCTCGTTTCTCGAAGTGCTCCAGAAGGTGGCGTGCCCGGTCTTAAGGGTGTGGTCAAGGGCGGATTGATTGGCGTAGGCTATTATCAAAAGTTCGCCGGTCTCGGCATCCTGTACGCCGACAGGGACGACGTCGGCGCCGCAGTTGGCGACTTTTTTCAATTTCGTGAAATCAAGCTGTAAGGCTGAGCCTTCTTCCAATTCTTTAGACATAAAATTAATCTTGGTTTTCTTTTGGATCGTCGTGGCCGCAGAGCGCCAGGGCCATAACGGCCAGGGCGGTCACGGTCACGCCGGGAACGTAAAAATCGAAGTCCAGCAGATTGTGAACGAAAAATCCGCCGGCGGCCAGGATGCAGGAAAGCTGGAGGGCGTCCTTCTTGACGGAGGCCTTGAAATTGTCCCAGCCGTTCGTTATGGGAAGGCAGCAGGCCAAGAGCCAGCCGATACCTGCGAACATGCCGAATTCCGCCCACATCTGGAGAATAGTGTTGTGCACGAACTTGCTCGGTTCTGATCCTTGCGGCGCCCAGACTTTGTACCATCTTGCGAAAGAGTTGATGCCGTAGCCGGTCAGGGCTTTCTGCTTTATCATCTTGAAAGCGACTTTCCAGTAAGTCAGTCTGGCGCCGCCGGAGCTGCTCAGCTTTTTGCCAAGGTTCGCGCCGTAGCCCCAGACGAAGCCGAGCGTCGCAAAGACGCCGCCTGCTATGAAGACCGAGATAAGGAAATTAAGCGAAACTTCCTTTGCCTTGTAGAGCACGAAACTCCAGATCAGCGCGAGTACAAATGTCAGCGCGATAACTGATTTCGATCTCGTCACAAAAAGCACGGCCAGGGAAACGACTGCCGTAATAAGCCCGATGTAGCGAAGGAGCCTTTCGCCTTTTGTCTTCCAGAGGCCCAGGCTTAAAAGAAAGACCATCATGGCGTAAGACGCCAGAATGTTCGGGGATGTGAAGGTGGCCGTGATCCTGGGACTGAGAAGGCGGTTCATGGTGTAGGTGTCCGCGGCGTCATGGCTCGTTTTGAACCATTCGTTCGTGTAAGCCGCGAAACTGGAAAAGCCGTGTTCCTGGGCGAAAAGCTCCCTTGTCTTAGCTAATCCTCCCATCAGCTGGAAAAAAGCGTTCTGCGCCACGAAAAGCATGGACAGGCAGATGACGACGGCGATGACATGGCGCCGTTTGGACGTCAGGGCGGCGATGGCCGAAGCGTAGAAGAAAGCACCGTAAAGGATGAAGAGCGCGCCTCCCCAGGGGTCCCTGAATTCCGGGATCTTCGCCATCTTGAAGGAGGCCATGATCGAAAGCATCAGAAAAGCCCAGCCCAATCCGATGTATGTCACATTGTGATTCTTTTTCAAAACGCGACATTTGGCCACAAGGGAAAGCACGGCGAAAACGCCGATGAAGAAGAGCAGATACTCGAGGTAGCGGTTGGGATAAGAATACTGGAAGAGCGCGACGTAAACGTTCGAAATTACAGCGGGCAGAGGCGCATCTTTAGGAATGATCTCCGCGCTTCTTTCCACGAGCGTCTTCTGCAATTCCGGGTGCTGGGGCGTGCCGTACCACAAAGGCGACCAGAAGAGCGCGATCAGGATCGCGATGAAAAGTATCTTCCCTAAGATCCGGCCGAAAGACGTCTCTCTGTCAGTGATAACGCCTAACGAATTTTGTTCCATAAGATCTCCTTAGCGTTGAAGGCCGGCCCTTCCTTGCAAACTCTCTTCATGCCTTCCGTAGTCGGGACCGTGCAGCCTACGCAGATGCCCATGCCGCAGCCCATGTACGCTTCCAAAAGGACCTCCAGCTCCAAACTCATTTTTTCTGAAAAAACAGCCAGCGCCTTCAGCATGGGCCAGGGGCCGCAGGCGAAAAGTTTCGTTCCGCTGTCCAAAACAGCCTTTTCTTCCAAGGCGGTCACGACCGTGCCCTTGACGCCAGCTGACCCGTTGTCGGTGGCGCAAATGGGCTCTATGCCGAGCTTCGCGAATTCATCAAGAAGCAGAAGGTCCGCTTTGTCGCGGGCGCCCAGAACGATGCCAACTTCTTTGCTTTCCTTTTTCAATTGCGACGCCAAATACAAGAGCGGAGGAGTGCCTACGCCGCCGCCAATTAGCAAAGCTTTCCTGCAGTTCAGATCGAAGCCGTTGCCCAAGGGCCCGATGATGTCGAGCGCGGAGGTAGGCTTAAGATTTCCCAAGTGCTCCGTTCCGCTGCCTATCATGCGGAAAACGAAAGTGAGCGTCCCCTTCTCCTTGTCAGCCATGGCAATGCTTATTGGCTTGCGCAAAAGCGTGGCGCCGTCGGTCGCCAGTTCTGCGAACTGGCCGGGATGCGCCAGCGCGGCAAGTTTCGGCGCATACACGATGAGCATGCGGTGGTCAGCGTTGAGCGCTATATTTTCCAAAACTGAAGTGTTTTCGCGGTCCATAATTTCAGATGCTGAATTTGGATATTAATTTACCAAAAACCCGGCTCAAAAAGTTAAGCAGCGAATTGAAGTGGAAAATGCGGTCAAGGAAGGAGCGCTTCAATTTTATGGCGTCGGCCGGACAGAACTCGTGGCAGCAGTAGCAGCGGATGCAGTCCTTGCTGACGTTTTTGCCTCGCTCTGGATCGATGGCGGGAGGCTTGACCGGGCAGCCGTTCCTGCAGCGGAAGCATTTTATGCATTTTGTGGGATCGATCTGGGGATGCGGCGCCCACTGCGCGCCGAACCAGCGCATGAACCACTTCGGCATCGGCAGCATCCTTATGATGTCCTTGCTGTGGGCCACCTGCTTGAAGTCTTTGACTTTCACTTCGTCCGGCTTAAGCAGCGGGAAAATTGACTTCTCTTCTCCTTCGCCGTAATTCAAACGCAAGGCCGCCGTAACGGTCGGGACCTTCATGGGGTCAAGGCCTATGATGCGGCAGGCCGCCATATCGACGGCCAGAAGATCGTTGGAAGCCAGGAGCAAGCCGAGTTCCCTGGGGCTGCCGCCGGAGGGGCCGTCCCCTTCCATGGCGACGATGCCGTCCATCACAGCCAGGGCGACGTGAGCGGTCTTGTTTATCTCCACCATCAGTTCGCCCATAAGGTCGTTGTCCCTCAAACGCAGATGGTAATTGCTCTTCCTGACGCCGACCATCAGACCGTACTGGTTCTTGATGGCGCCGGTGAAATTCATCTGAACGTGAGTCTTCAGTTTGGGGAGCGTGATGATGACGTCGGCTTCCTTTATGGCCCTGGCCAGAACCAGCCTTTGCGAAACGCGGTTCTCCGGTCTGGGATAAACGTCCTCGTTCTCGAAATCGGCGACCGCGACCTGTTCCCTTTCCAGGATCTCTTCCAAGCCTCCGGCTTTGATGGCGGACTTAAGCGTGCCCATTCCCGGGCTGTCGCCGACAAAGGGAACGCCGCCCGCCTCTTTCACAAGCGTGATCATAGCCTCGACCACTCTCGGATCCGTGGTCACAGCCTTGGCCACGTTGTAGGAGCCCAGTAGATTGGCTTTCAGAAGGACTCTTTGTCCCGGCTTGACGAAAGCCTCAATGCCGCCCAAGGGAGCTAAAAGTTCGCGCAGTTTGGGAAGGACTTCCGCGTAGGTCGCGCGGACTATCGTTACTTGCGACATGATTTCACAGATCCTTGTTTAAGCGGTTTCAGTTTCGCGTATTTCGCCACAAGGACCTTGGGCGCCGGCAGATTCTCAAATTCGATCGTCAGCCTCGCGGATTCACCTTCTCCAGAAATGGAAGAGATAACGCCGTTGCCGAAGTGCGTATGCACAACGGCCATGCCGACCGTGAGTTCCCCGGTGTCAACCGTGCCGGCCGGCTTCGAGGGAAGCTTCTGGGTGCTCGTTGATTCGCTCAAAAGAATCTTGCGGCTGCTGAAGCGGCGCTCCACATGGTTGGAAGCGATCTCGCCCAGGAAGCGGGAAGGATCGCGGGATTGGTTGACGCCGAACATCACCCTCTTCAGGGCGCAGGACAAGAATAGCCTTTCCTTGGCGCGCGTCATGCCGACGTAGCAGAGCCTTCTCTCCTCTTCTATCTCGTCTTTTATGCCCTTGGCGTTGATATGCGGGAAGAGATCCTCCTCCATGCCCATGATGAAGACGACCGGGAATTCCAAGCCCTTGGCGTTGTGGATCGTCATCAATGTAAGCGTGTCGGCTTCGTCGTTCCATTTGTCGATGTCGGCCGTGATGGCCACTTCGTTCAAAAATCCTTCCGTAGAGGCTTTCTCGTCCGTCGTGATGTTCTCGTAATCGGCCACCGCGGACAAAAGTTCGCCGATGTTTTCCCGCCTCATGACGTCTTCCTCGTCGTCGCCCGGGCAGATCTTTTCTATGTATTCGGTCTTCTCAAGAATGAAGTTCAAAAATTCCGTCGGCAGCATCTTCTTCTGGGCTTCCGTCAGCTCCTGCATAAGGTCGAGGAATTTCTGGAGCTTTTTGTGAACGGCGTCCGTGAAGCGGTCGATGCGGCGGTGCTGCTCAATGGCTTCGTAGAAAGTTATTCCGGCCGTCTGGGCGAAGCTCGCCAGAGTCTCCTGCGTCGTTTCACCCAAGCCTCTCGTCGGGCTGTTTATGATCCGGCGCAGACTGACGTCGTCAAAATTGTTGAGGGCCGCCCGCATGTAGGCGAGCTGGTCCTTGATCTCGCGGCGGCTGTAGAAGCCGGTGTCGCCCACCAGCTTGTAAGGAATGCGGTTCTTGACCATCGCTTCCTCGATCAGGCGGGAGAGCAGATGCACGCGGTAGAAGACCACGATGTCGTGGCGCTTGTAGCCTTCGCGCAAAAGCTTTTTCACCTGCCTTATGATCTCGTCGGTCTCCTCGTGCTCATCCTTGGCGCTGTAGAAAGAGACCTTCTTGCCGGCGGGATTCTCGGTCGTCAAATTCTTTTCCCAACGCCCGGAGTTCTGGGCGATGACGTCGTTGGCGGCGTCCAGGATCGCCTGAGTCGAACGATAGTTCCGCTCCAACACGGTCTTCTTCGCTTCCGGATAATCTTTCTCAAAAGAGAGGATGTTGCCGATCTCGGCGCCGCGGAAACGGTAGATCGACTGGTCCGGATCGCCCACCACAAAAAGATTCCTGTGCTTTTCGCTAAGCATCCTGACAAGCTGGTACTGGGCGTAGTTGGTGTCCTGGTACTCGTCGACCAGGATATAGTCGAAGCTGTTCTGGTAAAACTTCAAAACTTCCGGCTCGCGCTTGAAAAGAAGGACCGTGCGCATGATCAGGTCGTCGAAATCGAGAGCTCTGACGCGCTTCAGTTCCTTCTCGTACTCCTTGTAAACCTTGGCCACCAATTCGTCGTTGTATTCTTTGGACTTTTCCGCTCTCTTAGCGTATTTGTCAGCGCTCTCCAATCTATCCTTGGCCAAACCGATGGCGTTGGCGAAATACTGGGGCTTAAGACGCTTGTCTCCTATGTCCTGGCGGCGCATGCATTCTTTAAGGAGCATCAGCTGGTCGTTCTGATCGTAAATGACGAAGCCTTTTTCAAAACCGATCTTCTCGCGGTTGGCTCTCAAAACTTTCAGACAGAAAGAGTGGAAGGTCGAAATGGGAACGTACTTCCCCACCAACCGATCGACTCTCGTAGCCATCTCCTGGGCGGCCTTGTTCGTAAAGGTGACAGCCAGGATCCTGTGAGGCGCTATCCCTTTGGAAACAAGGTAAGCGATACGGTAGGTAAGAACGCGCGTCTTGCCGCTGCCGGCGCCGGCTACGACCAGCTGCGGGCCGTTTTCAGCCGTCACGGCCGTGAGCTGGGTCGGATTGAGGGAAGACTTGAGATCGAATGAGCTTTTGGCGGAGACCGCCTTGGCGGGAACGTTTTTGGCCTTGGCAATTTTTTTCGGAGTTGCCATAAGAAAGTGGAACGGGTGGATTGGTTAAAAGTTCAATAAATATCAAGTACCTTTATATGTTTATTTTACCAAACTGAGCCTGAAATATCAAGGCGAAACGTCAGTAAAAAAAAGACACGCTATCACCCTTTTCCACTACAAGATAAGCTATTTATATTAGCTAAAATAGGGCATGATTTTCAAAAAAAAGAAAAATCGCGGGTTCATTCTGCCGGCACTTTTGTTTTTTCTAACCTTGCTCGGCGCCCTGGCCATTATGTTCGCCTTTGATCTTGGAATGGCAAAACAACTGAGCGAAAGCCAAAACAAAACGGACAGAGAAAAACTCGCATGCCTCTCCGCCCTGGAACATGTGAAAGCCCTCTTTGAAGCTGCGGAAATTAACTATCCTTCCTCCTGGCTGACAATAGGAAAAGCCGGCCCCTACACGGTTGACGGCCTTGATTACTCCGTTAAGATAACTCCTGTTACTGATAACTTATCTTATCAGGAATTCTGGGACGGCGATAATTGGCAACGGCAGAGCGCGGCCTCCCTCGCCTCGCCGAAGGAAATGCTTGCCAATTTGAAACGCGAAAACAAAGACGCTGAAGACCGAGTTTTGGAAGAATTGACGCTTACCTTGAGCGACGAGTGCGACGAGAACCACGCTCTCCAGGAGAACGCCGGGATCTACGGAGCGGAAGCTGTTGAATTCTCGGAGATACTGAGCGACGACGGCAGCGAACTGAGGTTCGCCTACCGCGCCAACGCCGTTTACAAGGAAAGAGCCGTGACCTCCCTCCCCTACTTCTACGGCGGCAGGGATTACGATTCGACCATCCCGTTGACGGAAAACAAACCGGAGCTGAGAGAGCTCTTCGATCCCAAAGTCGCAAGATATGTCCTGAAAAACGAATGCAGAAAAGAGAACGGCAAAGTCTTCCTGAAACTCTCCGCAGACGCCCTTACGGAAGACAGTGAAAGCGCGTTTTTGAAAAGTTGGCAAAAGAAGAAGAAGGCGCAGTTCCCAATAAACCACCTTTGGCAAAACTGCCAAATTGCCTTTTTCGGCCTGGCTGTGAAAGGCATAACGCCGAGGGCGGTCTTTAAGATCAGCGATTCCGACGGAATCAGCATCATCCTAAAAGACGAGGAAGGCCTCTTCAATTCCATAACCAACAACAGTTTCCGCTACGCCCAGCTGAGAGGCTGGGTGCACTCCGAAACGCTCTACTCGGAAGCGCCGGGACAAGCGCTCTGGCTTGCCGTGAGCGATCTGCAGAAGGAAAAATATTACGAAGTCCAGCTTCAGGACGCCAATTTCCCAGTGCCCCTTAAAGACGAGACCTACGGAAATAACCGGAACAAAAAAATAATTGTCGGCAGCCAGGAGATCGAAGCGAAAAAATATGCCTTAGACTACGAGGAAGGGAGGCCGCAGAAAAGCAGCGCTGATGGAGAAATGGAGCTTGTTGTCAAAAGCCCCCCTGATTGCGCGCCAAATAAGCGCGTCAGAGTGAACAGCGTCTATTTCCGCCGGCCGGACATCATAGCGATAATCAACAAAAGCGCCGATCCCCTTCTGCTCTCCAATTGGCGTCTTACGGCGCAGACCGGAAGCGGCAGCGCGCTTCTTGGAATACTCCCCGACGAAGCCGCCCTCTTTCCCGGCGCAAGATTTTACCTGACCGACCAGGCTGAGATCGTAAATAATGAATACGGATTCCAAGAACTGGAACCAAAATTCTCCTTCCGTGACGCTATGATCGCCCTGCCGAAAGAAAGCTGGGGCCTTGAGTACGAGATAAGCAGCGTTAGGGAAATAAAAAAAGGCGCGCAGTACTACACTCACATCGGCTGCAAAAACGCGCTTTGGGAAAAGGACGAACTGATCGACGAAGTGGCGGAGATAAAAGAGGGACTGCGTTTCCCCATAGAAGGCGGCAACACCAAAGATACGCTCATCTTCTCGAACCTGAGACTGGAGCGCTACGCAAACCTAGAAGCTGGCGACCGCCTTAAGATCCTGGGCTTGCCGCGCCATGTGGAATACGCCTCCCTGACCTTAAAGAACGAGTATTCCCAGGTGGCGGCCAGAACGAAAGGCATAAGAAGGCCCAAAGAGGCCAAACTCTACTCCAGCCTGAAATATGAAAATAATGTCTGGAGCGTGAACGAAGTTCCCTTCCGAAATTTCACTCCCATGGAAGCAAAAACTTTTTTCGACCGCCCTCTGACTAACGACGCGGAAGTCTTGTCGATCCTTGACGATCCCCGGCTTGCGGATGCCTATCTTCATTCCAATGCGCTCTCGCTTTATTGTAAAGAGTTCCCGGCCTCGCAGGCGGGCTTCCAAGGAGATTGGAGTCTAGCTGGAGGAAAGGCGGAAAAATGCGAGAAAGGCCTTGCCTTCCTGAACGCCAACTGGCCAAACGGTCTCTGGCGCGGGCAGAAAGTGCGCATCATTTCCGGCGAATTGAAAGGCGAAATGTTCGCCGTGACCGGCAGCTTTGAAAACGTCGTTTACGCCGCGACCTATTCCCTTCCCGGCCGCAAGCGTTTGAAAAATTTCAAGGAAGGCACAGCCGCCCTCGGCCCGGGATACAGAAACATTTTCTACACGACTTGGAAAAACAACGCGCAGGGCGAATGGACGTTCTCGAACCTTTGGGACTGCGCCGGCGGGGAGCTGTATTTAAAAGGGCTTTCCGACGCCGTTAATTCCGGCGAATTCTTGGAGGAGAACCACAACGCTCTGCTTAAACCGGAACTGTTCAACTGGCACAATAATGATTGGGAAAGCCTCCCCGCTTTCCGCTACGCCAAGAACGACGCGGCATATATCACAATACTTGAAACGCGTCACATTTCGCCCAAAGGAGATCTTAAACTGAGACTCACCGCCAAAAACATAAACGACCCCAAAGGCACCGGCCTGGCTTGGTTCCAGGGAATCGCCGTCTCCCCCGTTAGGCGTCCCGTTAAGGTTGCGGAAGAGCAAAATGAAGTCCGCGGTCCCATTCCCCTTACCGTCCCAATGGATCTTTACAGCAAAGAAAAAGAGCGCTATCAGTTGACAGCGCTCTTTCGCCTCGAAGTAACAGTCGCTTCAAAGCGTTACTTCTATCTTCTGAGCATAGGGCAGGCCGATGCAAAAACCAACCGCCGAAAGCTCAGCTTCCGAAAACTGGCGTTTTAGAACTTCACTTTCTGGATGCCTTTGTTCAGGGAGTCGATGCAGGCCTGGGTGAGGGCCAGCGACTTTGCGGCGTCGCGGTAAGTGGAGGGATTCTTTGACCAGTCGCTGCTTCTCACGGCGTCGATG
>JAFSWV010000023.1 GCA_017444325.1 bacterium
AGGCGCTCGTAGTCCTTTTCTCCCCAGACAGCCAGCGACAGGCACAAAGCGCTAAGATCCGCCCTTAGGATCTCCGGTTCGGCCGACTGCGGCCTGCTTTTTTCGCTCACCTTCTCCCAAAGCCTGAGGCAGCGCCCCGGCCCGATGCGTCCGGCTCTGCCCGTCCTTTGGGTTATCGTTCCAAGGTCGGAAGAATGCGTCTCAAGACGCTCGAAAGCGGAGACGGAATCGTAAACGGAATAGCGGCTGAGTCCGCTGTCAATGACGTTGCGGACGCCCGGAACAGTAAGGCTGCTCTCCGCTATGGCGCTGCTCAAGATAACTCTTCTCTCCGAGCCAGGGAAGAGCACCAGGTCCTGCTCCTCTTTTTTCAGCATGCCGTGCAGAGTCAGAACGGAAACATTGTTGAGTTCGCCCAGAAGTTTTTTCGTGTTCTCTATTTCAGCAACACCTGGCAAAAAGACGAGAATGTCCCCCTCCGCTTCATTTAGCAGCCGCTTCACGGCACGCGACGCGGCTTCTTCCAGCCTCTCACCATAATTGGGCGGCAGGTACCCGATCTCCACCGGGAACATTTTGCCGGGAACAGTGAGCGCTTTGAAATTACCGCAACGCTTCAAAAAACCGGGATCAGGCGTGGCGGACATCAGTAGCAATCTGAGATCGGGGCGCAAGTTTTCCTGGACTTCCAATGTAAGGACAAAGCCAAGGTCGTTTTGCAGACTGCGTTCATGAAATTCATCGAAAATTACGACAGAGTAATCCCTGAGCTCGGGGTCGTTCTGGATGATCCTGGTGAAAACGCCGTCAGTGACTATCTCTATCCTGGTAGCCTTCGAGACCTTCGTGTCAAGCTTCGTGCGGTAGCCGACCGTGCCGCCAGGCTCTTCCCCAAGATAGCTCGACATGATCGAGCAGGCGGCCCGCGCGGCCAGCCTTCTCGGCTCCAGCATGATTATTTTCTTCGTGACAAAGGAAGCATCCAGAAGCGCCAGGGGAACGAGCGTAGTCTTGCCCACGCCGGGGGCTGCCTCGAGAAGCGTATTGGAGGAGGAGAGCGTTTCCGTCACCAAGTCCAGGTGCGGAAAGATCGGAAGAGCTTTAAGCTTTTCCGGCCATTTCATTCATTTCTTCTCCCTCTGCGATAAGGAAAATTCGCAGCCGCAGTAATTCTGACGATAGAGTCCGTATTCCTTGGACAACTCTATGCTGTGCTTATACCCGTTCTTCTTTTTGAAGTCGAACTTAAGAAAATTAGGGAAAGTTTCACCCACCTCGAAGAGCGTTTGGGAATTTTTGTAGGGGCTGACGGTAAGGGAAGTGGTGAATTCGAGTCCTCTTGCGGAAGCGAACTCATAGGCCCTTTTAAGATTGAAGGCGAAACACAAGCGGCAGCGCTCGCCGCCTTCGGGATCAAGCTCGTGCCCCTTCACCGCTTCCAGCCAAAGAGCATGGTCCCAGTGGTCGCAAACAGCTTCCACTCCCAAAACGCCGGCCAATTTC
>JAFSWV010000024.1 GCA_017444325.1 bacterium
GTTCTTCACCCTGATCCTGCGCTTGTCGATCTCATCGCTGAAATTCATGGCGTCTTCCAGGGTAGGGAAGAGGCAGACGAGATGGATGTCTTCGGCGGTCGTCAATTCCATGCCGGCCACGGGGATGACACCGTAATTCTTGGCGGCCTTGTAGAAGGCCGGGCAGTTCTTGCCGCTGTTGTGATCAGTCAGGGCCACTATGTTCAGACCGTTCAGCGCAGCCAGCCCCGCGATGTTGCAGGGCGTCATGTCGTTCTCCGCGCAGGGAGAAAGACAGGAGTGGATGTGCAGGTCGTAATAGTAGCGGTTCATTTTATATTTCTTTGCTCAATTGGCAGGCAATCTCAAATGCCGGTTCCTTGGTCGCGAGAACGTTCACGCCTTTCGCTTTGGCGTTCTCAACGATGCTTTCTTCCAGTCTGACATCCTCCGCCAGGATTATGCAGGCGACGTCCACGAGGGAGGCCACGGCGATGATGTTCTGATTGGACATAATGGTTATCCAGGCCTGGTCGGCTTTAGCGCGTCCCATGACCCAGGAGAGAAGGTCGCCCATGTAGCCGCCCTTTATTTCCCTTGCGGGTTCGGGCATCGAGAGAACTTCCATGGAATATTTTTCAGCGAATTCGGCTACCGTCATGCTTTCTCCTCGCGTTCCCTAAGGTAGGCTTTGACGTCTTCCAGATGCGTCAGGATGCAGTCGTATTTGCTGGCCGTGCCTTTCACCACGTCCTCCGCGAAAGCGCGGCAGTTGGGCGCGCCGCAGGCGCCGCAGTCCACGCCGGGCAGTTCGTCCTTCAGGGTCTGGATCTCTTTAAGCATCCGCATGGATTCCGCCATGTTGTCGGAGAGGCGGTTCAGCGGAGTATAAGAGCCCATGTCTTTCACGAAATAATTTTCCGGGATGGGATCTTTTTCGTCCACGAAATTCTGCGAGACCGGCATGAAGCGCCGCAATGTCTGCAGTCTCGCTTTGGCGATGAAGGGATCCTGGATGGTCATGGCGCCGCCCACGCAGCCGCCCGGACAGGCGTTCAGCTCCACGAACTCCAGGTTCGGGAAGTCGCCGCCCTCGATGCGGTCCAGCACTCGGATGCAGTTGTCGATGCCGTCCGCCGCCAGATACGCGTCGTTAAAGAGCGCGGTGGCCTCGCCGCCGGAAGCGGCCCAGCCGATGCCGATCATGCCGGATTCCGAAAGCGTCTTCGGGCGCCTGGAATATCTCATCTCATTGATGAGCAGGAAATAGACGTCCTTGAAGCCCACCACCACGTCCACCTGGCTCTTGTATTCCGGCAGTCCGTTCTTCACATAGCTCATTTTGGCGGGGCAGGGGGAGATGAAGCAGACGCCGATGTCTTCCTTCTTGAATTCCGGATGATCTTTAAGGGCCTGCTCACGGGCCATGGCCGCCGCGATTTCCATGGGCGGCAGGAGGGGAAGGATGTTTTCCTTGAGGCTCGGGAAACGCAGGGCTATGAGCCTCACGATGGCGGGGCAGGCGGAGCTTATGACGGGCTTGGGCAGATCGCCGCGCTTAAGATACTGCCTCGTCCTGGCCGTCACCAGTTCCGCGCCGCGCGACACTTCGAAGACGTCGTCGAAACCGATGTCCAGGAGTCCCTGCAGCACGAAATCCACGTCGTCAAGATTGTTGAACTGGGCGTAGAGGCTGGGGGCGGGGAGAGCGATCTTCCATTTGTAGCGCTGCAGGTCAAGTAGGTCGTCGCGCAAAGCTTTCTTGGCCTGGTGCGGGCAGATCCTGATGCATTCCCCGCAGTCGATGCAGCGCATCGCGTCAATCACGGCATGGCGGTCCCTGATCCTGATGGCCTCGGTGGGGCAGTGGTGGACGCAGGAAGTGCAGCCTTTGCACTTCTCGATGTCCAGGGATACTGAATGCTGATATTCCATGCCGCGGTTAAAATTTAATTGAGGTTGATCTTCATTGTGACCGTGGTGCCAACGCCTACGGTCGAGTATATCTGCATCTCGTCGGTGTAGCGCTTCATGTTGGGAAGCCCCATGCCGGCGCCGAAGCCCAAAGAGCGGATGTTGTCGGGAGCCGTGGAGTAGCCTTCCTGCATCGCTTTCGCAATGTCCGGGATGCCCGGCCCCTGGTCCTTCAGGACGATCTTTATGGCGTCCTCGTCCACTTCCACGTCGGCCACGCCCCCGTGCGCATGGATGACCATGTTTATTTCGCCCTCGTACATGGCGATGGAGGCGCGGCGGATGATCTCAGGATCGACGCCCAGTTCGCGCTTGTTCTTCTTGAAGCGCACCGAGGCCTGGCCGGCGGAAGTGAAGTCTTCGCCGTTCACGTCAAAATGAAAAGTGAGAGCTTCGCTCATCTTTTCTTGACTCCCTTGCTGGTAAGACCGTTGGAATAGAGGATGCCGCAGGCTTCGTACATGCGTTTTTCCGTAGCGAGGACGACGAGCCCGTGCTCGTGCGCCAGCGCCACCATTTCCGGCGTCGGCTTTTTACTCCGCACGAAGACGAGGCAGATCATGTCCATCATCTCGGCGGTCCTGATGACCTGCGGATTGACGAGTCCGGTCAGAAGCACGGACTGGTCTTTCACGTAAGCAAGCACGTCGCTCATCATGTCGCTGCCGCAGGCGCTGTAAACGTCTTTCTCAAGTTCCGCTTCGTCGCCGCAGAGAAGCTCAGCACCCAAGAGCTCTTTGACTTCTTTTATCTTCATACGGAAAGATCAGTCGTTGTATTTGGCAAGAATGCCGGGGATCTGGTCAGGAGTCAGACGGCCGTAAACTTCGCCGTTGATCATCATGACAGGAGCAAGGCCGCAGGCGCCCAGGCAGCGGCAGGCTTCCAAACTGAACTTGCCGTCCGGCGTGCAGCCGCCGCCCTGAAGGCCCAGGACTTTTTCAAGCTTGGCGAAAACGTCGCCGGAGCCTTTGACGTAGCAGGCTGTGCCGAGGCAGACCGCGATCTGGTATTTGCCTTTGGGCTCAAGCGCGAACATGGCGTAGAAGGTGGAGATGCCGTAAACTTTCTCCAGGGGAATGTCCATTTCACGGGCAATGATGGTCTGAACTTCGATGGGCAGATACCCGTAGATCTCCTGGGCTTTCTGCATGATGGGAATGAGGTTGCCCTGCACGTCCTGCATCTCTTTGATGTAGGCAATCAGCTGCTCTTCCTGTTCTTTGGTGCCGTTGAAAGGAACCGTTTTTTTCATAGTGCCTCCATAGGGATTTTAGAAATAAAAATAGGTTATTTATTAGTCGATATTTTATCAAAAAGAGGGCCTGATTTCCACGCCCCTTTTCGTTTGACTTTCAGAGCCTGTTTAGGTAGAATACATGAACTGATTTTATAAGTGGTGGATGTAGCTCAGTTGGTTAGAGCGTCTGGTTGTGGCCCAGAAGGCCGGGAGTTCAAGTCTCCTCATTCACCCCATCCTTTTTAAGGCTTTTTTATGATCCTGCTTACCGGAGCAAGCGGCTTTTTAGGCCAGCATATCTACAAAACTTTCCGTCCGGTATATCCCATCATTGGACTCGGCCATTCCGGCTCGAACTGCGACCGCAAGATCGACCTCACCGATCTCAAGGCTTTGGAAGCTCTTCTTGACGAAACAAAGCCTGACACTATCATCCATTCCGCGGCCATCAGGGACCCCGACGAATGCGTGAGAAAGCCCGAAACAGCGAAAGCTCTGCACATCGACGCCACCAAAGTCATGGCCGAATGGTGCCGAAAATTCGGCAAAAGGCTCGTCTATATCTCCACCGACTACGTCTTCAACGGCAAGAATCCCCCCTACAACGAACAGGCCGTACCGGATCCCGTCAACCTTTACGGCGAAACGAAGCTGGCAGGGGAGAAGGCCGCCGCAATCTGCCCCGACCTTTTGATCATAAGGATCGCCCTGCAGTACGGCACGACCGACCGTCCGGAATTAAGTTTCATCCACAAAGCCATCAAAACGCTAAGCAAGGGTGAGAAGCTGGAGCTCGACAACGTCCAGAAGCGCTTCCCCTCGCTCAGCGCCGACGTCGCCCAAGCTTTGTTGGAACTGGAAAAACGCCATTACAAAGGCTTGGTCCACATGAGCAATCCCGTCGGCATCACGCGCTATCAGATGTTCCGGGCCATAGCGGCCGCTTTCGGCTTCGATCCCAACCTCGTAGTCGATACCGGCAAGCCACCGCAATTGTCCGCCAACCGCCCGGAAAACTGCACCTTCGATCTTACCCTTTACAAAAGCTTGGGCCTGCCGCCCTTCCATTCCTTCGAGGAAGGACTTGAAATGATCAAGGACGAGGTCAAAGCCTCCCTATGACGGAACTGGAAAACTATCTCTGCAGTCTCAGGACCTTCGGCGTCCGCCCGGGGCTCGAGAACACCCAAAACGCTGTTTCCGCCCTCAAAGCAAAGTTCAACATCCAAAAAGAGCCGAAGTTCCTGCATATCGCCGGCACCAACGGCAAAGGCAGCACCTGCGCTTTCCTCGCTTCCATTCTGAAGGAAGCAGGCATAAAGCACGGCCTTTTCACTTCCCCGCATCTCATCGACCTCAGAGAGCGCATCAAGATTGACGGCGAAATGATAGGGGAGAAGCATTTTGAGGAATTTGCCCTCAAAGTCAGATCTCTGGGCCTGGAACTGACCTTTTTCGAATACCTGACCGTCGCGGCCTGGCTCTATTTCAGCCTAGAAGCTTGCGAATACGTAGTTTGGGAGACCGGATTAGGCGGACGCTTGGACGCTACCAGCGCCATAGAACCCTATGTCACGGCCATCACCAATATTGGCCTGGAACATACTCAGTATCTGGGAGATACGCTTGAAAAGATCGCCGCGGAAAAAGCAGGTATCATCAGACCGAAAATACCTCTTTTCCACACCTGCGAAGGCGTTGCAAAAGACGTAATGGAAGCCACTTGCGCCAAATTTGACGCGCCTTGCAAGCTTGTCACTTATACGGAAGGATATATCCAACCTTTAAAATACTTCATAAGTATCCCTGAAATTGGCCTTTACAATGCCGAATTAGGCCTTATCGGCAATTATCAGTACGGAAACGCCGCTATTGCCGCCAATATAGCTAACTATTGCGGCATAGACACTATAAGCATCCTGAATGGCTTAAAAAGGGCCGTTTGGCCTGGACGGCTGCAGATATTGCGGAAAGTTCCCATAACCATCCTGGATTGCGCCCACAACGCCCAGGGATGGCAGGCGCTGGTCAGAAGCTTAACCGACATATCGGAAGGCAAGTGGAAGATCTATTTCGGAATGCTAAAAGAAAAGGACCCGAAATTGGCTCTGGATATATTGGAACCGATAGCGGAATCCATATCATATATCGAACCGCAGAACGAGCGCAAATTGAGTTGCGAGGAATGGAAAAAACTTGTGCCGAATGACAGGCGCTTCGAGAAAGTTTTCAAAAATTCCGCGGACGCTTTAAGAGATATCCAAGCCCAGACCGAGGGCAATATTTTGATCTGCGGATCCTGCTACATGGCGGGTGAAATTCTGGCCCTTATAGAGGGCATGGTAAGGGACAATTCTAAAGACGACCCGGTGGGGGCGAGATAAAGCTTTCCTTTATTGATGCGGATTTTCGCATATTTAGATGTCGCATAATATATCTTATGTTAAGTTGGACGTATATAAAAACCCCGAAATGTCATTAAGGGGTTTTTAGGGCTTACTCTTCCGTCTCGGCGTTGGCGATCCTAATGAGCTTGTCTTCCAGACGCTGAAGCTCAGATTCGATCTTTTCCTTTTTATCGTAAGCGTCATTTAAGGAATTTTTGAAAGGATCCCAGCTCTTATGAAATACTCTGAAGGCTGTCGCGATATCCGCCAACTGTTTGCTGATCTCTTTGAGATTTTCGCTGCGTTTCTGTTCCCGCCAGAATAAGCCTATGGTCGCCAAAATCGGCTGCAAAGTCCCCGGGCTGGACAGAATGACATTGACGCTCCTGGCGTAATCGGCCAATTCTTCTATTTCGACGTTGACATAATAGAAAATGCCGTCGTTCGGAATGAACATCACGGCATACGGGCAGGTTTCCCCTTCAATTATGTATTTGTTCTTGATGGTCGTGATATGCGACTTGACCGCGGCCCTGAATTTGACGTTCAAGGCGTTCTTCTGTTCATCCGTCAGGCCTTCTTTGAAAAGATCCTGATATTCTGAGAACGGAAATTTCGAGTCGATGCACAGAAGTTTTTCCGGTTCCGGCAGAAAAATCACGGCGTCCGGCCTGACGTTGCCAATGGAATACTGTTCCGAATACAGACCTTCCGTATTACCGAAAGCGTTTTGCAATAGTAATTTAAGCTGCATTTCGCCGAAACGGCCGCGCGTCTGGTTGCCTTCTAATACCTTTTTAAGGGATATGACCTGGGTGTTCAGCTGGCTTAAGTTATTCTGCGCCTCATCGATATGGCCTAATCTTTCCGCCAGGGACTGCTGGAGATTGCCGATCTTTTCCGTGATCTTCTCGTTTATTTCGGTGTTGCTTTTCCCCTGCTGCTCGCTGAAATCAGACGTTGCCTTGTTAAGGCTCTCGTCCAAGCGCATTTGGAAGTCTTTCTCCCACCTTTTGCCAAGGATAATGAGAAAGACTACCAGGGCCGCCACGATAAGTATGACAGCTATCAGTAAGTAAACAAGGTTCATATCAGAAGAGGCCGGTTATGACGCTTTCGCGCTTTTCGGGGTCGTAGTAGCAGTCGATGTTCATGGCGGCCGGAACTTTCGGGAGTCCGGGCATGGTCATGATGTCCCCTGTCAGGGCGACGATGAAGCCGGCGCCGGCGGAGATCTTGAGTTCCCTGACGTTCAGCTTGAAGTTCGTGGGCCTTCCCAGCTTGTTCGGGTCGTCGGACAGAGAATACTGAGTCTTGGCCACGCAGACCGGCAGATGGTCGAGCTGCATATCCTTTATTTCTTTCAGCATCTTCCTGGCTTTGGCGTCGAAGTTGACGCCGTCGGCGCGGTAGATCTCCTTGGCGATCTTCTCGAGTTTTTCCTCGATGGAAAGGTCGAGTTCATAGAGGCAGTGGAAATTGGAGCAGTTCTTGTCGAGCTCGCCGAGCACTTTCTGCGCCAGGTCGATTCCGCCTTCGCCGCCTTTGGCGAAGATCTCGGTAAGCGAGACCGGGATCTGGAGCCTGTCGCAGCAGGCTTTCAGTTCGGCGATCTCGGCGTCCGTGTCGGATTCGAAGCGGTTGATGGCGGCCACCACGGGCAGCCCGAATTTCTTCAGGTTCTCGACGTGCGTCTCGAGGTTGACTAAGCCTTTCTTCAGGGCTTCGACGTTTTCAGCTTTCAGTTCCGTTTTGGGAACGCCGCCGTTGTATTTCAGGGCCCTGATGGTCGCGACCAGGACCACGCACTCCGGTTTGAGGCCGGCGTAGCGGCACTTGATGTCGAAGAATTTCTCTGCGCCGAGGTCAGATCCGAAGCCTGCTTCCGTAACGCAGTAGTCCCCTAGTTTCAAAGCCAGTCTTGTCGCTCTCACGCTGTTACAGCCGTGCGCGATGTTGGCGAAAGGTCCGCCGTGAATGAGAGCTGGCGTGCCTTCCAGCGTCTGGACCATGTTGGGGTTGATGGCGTCTTTCAACATGGCGGTCAGGGCGCCGCCGCAGCCCAGTTCCCTGACATCCACCGGCTGGCCGGAATAAGTGTAGGCCACGATGATGTTGTTCAGTCTTTCCTTGAGATCGTCTAGGTCTTTGGCCAGGCAGAAAATAGCCATGACTTCAGAAGCGACGGTGATCTGGAAGCCGTCTTCACGGGGCGTGCCGTTCGGTTTGCCGCCCAAGCCGATCACGATCTGACGAAGGTTGCGGTCGTTCATGTCGAGGCAGCGCTTGAAAAGGATCCTCCTGGGATCGATGCCGAGCTGGTTCCCCTGCTGGATATGGTTGTCAATAAGAGCGCAGAGCAGGTTGTTGGCCGCGGTGATGGCGTGGATGTCGCCGGTGAAGTGAAGGTTGATGTCCTCCATGGGAACAACCTGAGCGTATCCGCCGCCTGCAGCACCGCCCTTGATACCGAATACAGGTCCGAGGGA
>JAFSWV010000025.1 GCA_017444325.1 bacterium
CGTAGCTATCCGGAAGCGATTTCAAAAAGTCTATTTTTCCGTCCTTGTCATTGTTCATGTCAAAATACGAATTGGCTCTGGAAAGGTAGTAACCGAGGTTGTAGTCAGAGCCGTTTTCCATAGCCTCTTTCACCATCTCCAAGCCTTTTTCGGGATTAGAGGAGTTGAAATAGAGGTCGAGCCTCTGGGAAGGGTTGCCGGAGATCTTGGGAGCTGTCTCTAAGAATTTGTCAACAAAAGCCTTGGCGCCCTCCTCGTCTTTCAGGTTCCTGTAGGCGTTGAAAATTCCCATGGCGTTGGAAAGTTTGGAATAGGCGTTGCCGGTCTCGGAGAGGAATTTCTCCATGCCTTCTATGGCTTCCTTGCCCTTGCCGAGTTTTTCCGCCATCCTGACGATGCCAACAGGATCCAGGTACATGTAAGGATCTTTCTTATCAGTATTCCATTTTTCAGAGAGGATCTCCCAGGCCTTGTCGTTTTCGCCTAACTTTACGCACAGTTCAAAAAGCGGAGTCTCCATCTGGCGCTTCTTCCAAACGTCGCAATCCTTGTTCTTTTCCCAAGCTTCTATGCCTTTCGTAAAGGCTTCCTTGTCCTCGCCCTGGGAAGAGAGCAGCTGGATGTATTCCGCCATGGAGTGCAGGTCGTTTTCCGCGCTCATAGCCAGGATCTTCTTGTAGGTGTTGGTGTCGCCGTAGTCCCTGGCCCTGTTCATCCAATTCATCAGAAGATCATTTTTGTCGTCGTCTCCGACCGAGAGTTCTATGGCTTTTTCATAGGCGGAGTTCATCGTTTCAAGGGAAATGATGCCGTCCCCCGCGTCTATGAATTCACGGTAATCGTTTAGGGTGGGATTGTCGCCCTGCAAAAAAGCTCTTCTCAAGGTGTATTCGTCGAGTTCCGCCTTGCCTTCCTGAGCCATGATCTTCAGGCCGTTTATGGCGATGGAAAGCCAGTCCTTGTGAGTCGTGTCGCCTTCTAAGCAGGCTTTCTCATAGGCGTCGATAAGGTTCTTGTATGCTTCTTCGGCTTTGGCGGAATTTCCTTTCTGCAGATAGAGATTGGCGAGCTGCCCTCCTTTGCCGGGATCCTTCTCTACAAGCGCTTCGCCCTCTTTGATGGCTTTCGTGTAGTCGCCGATTTCGGAGTAGTGATCCATCCTGACGCTCGACATCATCTTTTCGACTTCGTCTTTGCTTCTCCCTTCACTGAGGAATTTCTCATAGTTTTCGAAGAGCGATTCCATGTCAACGTCGTAAGGAGCGTT
Organism: bacterium; assembly: GCA_017444325.1. Classification (GTDB taxonomy): domain Bacteria; phylum Auribacterota; class UBA3054; order UBA3054; family UBA3054; genus UBA3054. Next base: position 1,268 of record JAFSWV010000025.1, read on the forward strand.
CCTGGCTTCCATAAAGAGCCTGTCCCAGACGTAGTCTTTCTTGGAGCTCTGGAGATATTCCAAAGCTTCCTTGAAGTTCTCTTTGAACTTGTCGCCTCTGCAATTGTCAAGGATCTGGAAGTACAGTTCGTTCTTGCCTTCTCCGGGAGGCATAGCTTCCGCGACTTCTATGGTCTTCTCAAGGCGTTTTTGCTGATTCTTGATGTTGTTGAGCGCGCCGTGCTTTACGAACCAGGGGGCGTTCGGGTCGTCAAGAAGCTTTTCTGAGATCTCGTCAGCCTCTTTCACCATACCGTTGTTCCGCAGCATGTAGATGAGGCCTGATTGGGCAAAATTCGAGACGTTGGTCTGTTTGTCAAGAATAGCCCGCAGCACTTCCTTGATGTCGAAATCTTTGCCGGAATCCTCGCAGATGTTCTCATAGAGCCAGATTTCGTCGGGATGCTTGACGAGGTGATCGATAGTGAAGTGCTCGTCTAAAAGCTCGGAGCATTCTTTTTCCATCTTCAGATCTTTGGCAAGCTTGCGGTAGAGATTCACGATCGTGTAGTTCGTGCCGACGTTTTTGAGCCTTGCTTTGATTAGTTCAATGATCTCGCGCTTTTCCTGCTCGGTCGCCTGCTCTATGCATGTCCCCGGATCGTCAGTGACGGTGGAGGGAATGTCGTTTTCGCAAAAGATCTTGAAATCCTTGTACCAGGCTTCGAAGAGCTGGCGCTGGACTTCGGCCTTTGCTTCCTTGCTTACTTTGTCGGAGTTGGTGAAACTGTAGAAGGAGTAGAAGAGCGGTGTTCTTAAGCGGAAGGAAAGGTCGGCAGTTTTGGCCCACATGCTCTTGTAGAGCTGAAGAGCCGGTTCATCGAAACCCAGGCGGTAAACCATAGAGTTTACGTAGAAGTTCATGAGGTCCAAAGGACCGAGATTGGCTTCCGCAAGCCAATTAGAAAGTTCTCTTCTCGCTTCCTCTATGCTGGGAAAAAGCGAGACCGAATCGTAGAGCTGCGGAGGTCTCACGCCGTTTATGAGGAAGTAGTGCAGAAGTGTGCGCATCTCGGGCTTGGCTTCCATTTCCTGAAGCCTATCGAAAAGCGTAAGCAATACTTTCTGCATTTCCGGAGAGACAGGCGCGGTTATCGCTTTTGAAACGATCTCAGGGGCGAGCTCTCTGGCAGTCTTAACAGTGTTCCAATTTGGCTTGACTAGAAAATCAAGAAGGATAGCCTTGTTGTTGGGATCGGCTTCCTGCAGAAATAATTCCGCCGCTTCCTGCCAGACGCTGTTCGTCCCGCTGACACCCATCTGGATGGAAAGGAGCGTGACTTTTGTTTCGGCGGTGTTCTTGGTTAATTTTTCCTCGCTGTCGGAAAGAAGATTCAAAAGTTCCTCTTTATTCCCGGCCGCGGAAAGATCGTCCGCCAGAAGACGCACGGCATCGCTCTTTTCTTTCTCGGTCTTGACAAGGTCTAAAAGTCTTTTGTGGAAACTTGCAGCCTTTTCGTGATCTTGTTTTCTCTTGTAGTAATTGCCGGCCGCGGTGATCAGTTTTATGTCCTCAGGATAGAGCTTGGCGGCTTCCTCAATGATGTCGCTGTCAACGGTCAGGCTGGAATTGAGTATGGACGCCATGACAGCGGGCTGCGAGGAAGGGGGCGCTGACACATAGAGCATGTTGGCGTAATGGGAAGCCTCGTCGTCCATGTCGTAATTGCTCATGGAGTTCAAAACGACCAGCATCTCCATCCTTTTGCCTTCGGTGTCGGGAGGATTTATAGTCGCAATGTATTCGTCGAGCTGGCTCCTGTCTGTTGACATCAGGATGACGTTCGCGTATTCCCCGGCGACTTCCAGCCTCTCGTCAATGTTGGTGGAGTTGAGCAATACTTTGCGGCGTAGATCCTGCATCTCGGCTCCGTACCATTCGCTGTTGCCGTACGGATGCCCGCTGTGCAGCTTTATTAGTCCGCTGCGGGCTAAGGAGAGTTCATCCCTCTCGCCTTCGTAATTAAGATCGTTTATGAGCGCCTGGGCTTCCGGCGATTCTATGCAGTCAAGGATCTCTATCCAGGCTAATTTTTCGCTTTCACTCTCCGGCTTCATAAATTCTTCGGCCAGTTTCAGAGCCTTGAAATTGTTCTTGACGATAACGTGGTATTTGACGACCGCGCGGGCTATCTCCTGACTGTAAGGCGCCAGAACTTCCATAACGCCCACCGTGCTGTCGTCGCACTGGGTGTCGTCGTAAACAGCGTAGCCCTTGAGCCAATTTTTGCAGCGCCTGACCACTCTCAGGGCGACATCTTTGTCATCCAGGAAAGCTGTCAAATCCTGGGCCGTCGTCTTCGCCTTGGCAAAATCTCCCAGAGTTCCGTAATAGCACACAAGCTCGAGATACGGGAAGGGAGCGTCGGGTGCGTATTGAATGGCTTTTTTCAGATTTGTTTCCCTTTCCAGCGAGTTGGGAGACAAATTGAGCGCAATAGCGAAATAAAGGTCAGCGTTCTCCGGTTCCTTTTTCAGCCTTTCGATGACAGTAGTCATCTCGAAGCAGGGCCGGTCTATAAGTTTTGGGTAATCGCTTTTGTAAACAAGGCCGGTGACAGCGCCAAAGGAGTCTGAGCTTATGCTCTTCGCAACGTTGGCGCTTAGCGTTTTCCCGCTTTTGGGAGTTTTTTTAATGACTTGGACGTTAGTGTTGGTCCTGACAGGGCGAACCGGTTTCTCAGGACCTTCTTTTTGGCAGGCGCTAAGGGCGCCAAGCAAAACAATGGCAATAAATAAATCTTTCTTCATAGTTCCCATTCTATCACAGATGTGGGAAGAAAAATCAACCCTTTACAGCCCTTATGAAACGGTCTCTGCCGGAGTAATCTTTAAGTATCTCGGCGGAAATAAGACCGGCCTCTTTTGCCAATTCAAGCAAGGCTTTGGCATGATACGGACCGCACTCCCCCATAAAGAGCCCGCCCTCTTTAAGATAATCCTTTGCTTTCGAAAGGATAAGGCGGTAGCAGTCGAGTCCGTCCGGCCCGGCAAACAAAGCCAGCTTTGGCTCATAAGAGGCGCCCAGATCTATCTCCTCCATATCCCCTACGTAAGGAGGATTGGTGACGATAAGATCAAAAGTCTCCCCTTTGGGAATCGCCTCGAACCAGGAGCCCAAATAAAAAGTCCCCCTGGTATCAAGGCCTAGTTTTTTCGCATTCTCTTTGGCCAAATCCAGAGCCTTTTGAGAAATGTCGCTGGCCGCGAAAGTCCAACCCGGGAGAGCGTGCGCAAGCGCCAAAGCGATCGCTCCGCTGCCGCAGCCGAGATCAAGGCCTTTGCCGGTAGGTTTCGCTTCCTTAAGGATGCGCTCGACCATCTCTTCCGTTTCCGGGCGCGGCACAAGCACGTCAGGCGTTATCTTAAGCTCGATCTCATGAAAAGGCTGGCTGCCTATCAGGTAGGCCAAAGGATAACCGCTTTCCCTTTTTTTCAGAAGCGCGGCAAGATCTTCGCCGCTTTTTTCAGCGAATTCCCTAAGCCAAAGCTCTTCCCTTTCAGAAACCGTCATCTTAGAAGAGATCAGGGCTCATGAGGCTGAAGAAGTCCATGAACTTATCCCTCGGGATATAGAAGGACTTCTTGTAAACATTGTCGTGATCCTTTTCGAGGTTGAAATCCACCTGCTCGATGATATTGCCGTGGTACTGCAGATCAAGACCCTGGCGGGAAACGATCGTGAAGTCCATGGGCGCGTAGGTGATCCTGAATTCGTTAGTCGTGCCGCCGCGCATCAGGATCTCCTCCTGGTGCCAGTTGTAGTCGTGCGGCGGGAAGGATTCCATTAAAGTGCCAAAGCTGGCAAGCCTGCCTCTCGGGCAGATAGACAAGGTCATGTCATGATCGACAGGAGCGCCGTGGATAATGATCGTGCCCCTCGCCTCGACCAGGAAGGA
>JAFSWV010000026.1 GCA_017444325.1 bacterium
CTGCCCGCGGCAGATGGCGTGCCACAAGCCCTGGGTGGTGCGGGGGCGGCCCCAGTTCAGCTGAGGGTTCGTGGAACTGGCGATGGGCAGCCAGAAATACATGCTAAGCCCGAGGAAGAAGGAGAACAAGAGCCTTCCCCACTCCTTGTAGTTGAAGAATTTCCTGTTCACCCAGTCGGAAACAACAAGGTAAGCCGCAAACGGCAGGATGAACATCAGGAAAAAGTTGCCTTCCACCAGAACGTTGTTGAAGTGGAAAGGCGTCAGCCTGACCAAGGTCCCGTTGTATTTGAGGTAATTGAAGACGTAGAGCGAGAAGAGCAGAAGCAGAATGGCGTTCAGGCAAAGGGTAATGTATTCCTCGATGGATCTCTTGGCGCACCAGGCCGCCCAGGCCATGCCGCCCACCATCATGAAGACGGTGTAGTGGTTCGTATTTGCGAAACCAAAGACGAAAGCCATAGCGTAGAAGACGCCCCTCTTATTCGGATTGAACATCAGAATGAAGGAGAGGAACATCAGAAGCACCATGAAGAAGGCGTTCAGGGAATAAACTTCCGTGATGGTGCACTGCGACCAGGTACCGGGCGTCAGGGCGAAGAGCACGCCGGCCGCGATGCCGCACAGAGAGTTGACGAGCGTCGGGACCGTCAGGCCGTATTTCTCCAGGGCGGGAATGATGTGCATTTTGTGCAGCTCGTCGTTCTCGTCGTCGAAGAAGAGCTCGCCGGCCTTAGTAATGATAAGGGTGATCATGCCGGCCGCCAGAGCGCCCGTGAAAGCGGACCAGAGGTTTACCCTGTAGGCGATGTCGCTGCCTATCGGCAGGAAAGTGAAGATCTTGGACATGATCGTCCAGAAGGGGTATCCCGGCGGATGCGGCACGCCGAGGCGGTAGGCCGCCGTGATCAGTTCGCCGGAATCCTCCAGGCCGACCGTCGGCTGCAGCGTGTAAATATATACCGAAAGAGAAACGGCGTAACTTAAAACCGCCGATATCCAGTTGACGGGGCTGAACCAGGCAAACCAGGAGGTCTCCTTCCTATTCGAGTCCATAATTCTCCTTATACTCATTATTTAAAATTAACTTTTTTATTATACAAGGATTCTGGCTTCAAGTCAACGAGAGAAGGAGCGCGCATCGGTGTATCTTTGGAGATAAGATTAATGTTATAATGTAATTTTAAATTTAAAGTGCCTTTATGGGAAAAGACCTTACATATGCTGTTTTGGGGACCGGCGCCCTGGGCGGATACTACGGCGGGATGCTCGCCCGCGGCGGGAGGCGTGTCTGCTTCCAGGTCCGCACGGGCTTTGAGGAAGTCAAAAAGCAGGGGCTCGTGATCGAGTCCTGCAACGGCGACTTTACGCTCCCCAATGCCGAGATTTACGCCAAAGCAAGCGACATGCCGAAAGCCGACGTCGTTCTGGTCTGCCTGAAAACCACCGCCAACCACCTCCTGCCGGAGATGCTGAATCCGATCCTAAAGGAAGAAACGCTCGTCATTCTCGTCCAGAACGGACTTCTTTTTGAAGAAGAATTGAGCGCGGAGCTTCCGGGCGTCCCTGTAGCCGGCGCCTCGGCTTTCATCTGCTCCTTTAAGGTCGCTCCCGGTCACATCAAGCACTGCGATTTCGGGCACATCAGTTTCGCCCTGCTGAATAAGAGCGAGGCGGCCTGCGCGCTGCTTGAAAAAGTCAAAGACGATCTCATCGCCTGCGGCGTGGAAGCGAGTGTGGAAGCGGATCTCCCGACGCTGCGCTGGCGGAAGCTGGTCTGGAACATCCCCTACAACGGCATGACCGTCGTTATGGACACTTCGACTGACAAGCTCATGCAGAATCCCGAGACCAGGAAACTCATAAAAGACCTGATGCTGGAAACTCAGCAGGGCGCCCTGGCCTGCGGTGTTGCGATCGAGAGCGAATTCATCGAGAAGATGCTTGTCTATACGGACTCCATGGTCCCCTACGCGCCGAGCATGAAATTAGACTATGACGCCAA
>JAFSWV010000027.1 GCA_017444325.1 bacterium
CACAACCACAAAAGCGAACACAAAATCAGGGAGAAAAGGACCGCGTAAGCGGCGGAAAGGATCTTGATGTAATTTCCTAAAAATGAACTGCGCGCCCCCTTTTCAGAAGCCGTCAGGAAAAGCGAGCCCGAGAAAGAAGCGTCGCCTCTTATGCCTATTTCCCAATCGTATTTTTGATTCGGGAGAACCCCCTTCTGGCCTTCCGAAGTAAAGAACGGTCCTTTTTCCGTATCGATCTTACTAAGATCATCCTGGCTGTCTATAATGAAGGTGAAAGGCAGTCCCAGGGACGGTTCATTTGAGAAGGCCTTGACCGGTCTGGCGTCCGCAAAGGTGATAAGCCTTTCCAAGCAGAGCTCGCCGCTCTCAGGTTCCGTTACCCTAACCCACAGTTCGCCGTTTTTGGGAATGCCGCCCGGAGCCAGGATCGCAAGCGTCAGATCCCAGGGAACAGGGAAAGAAGCGATCATGTTAGTGGTGTATTCCTGATCGACCGAGAAATTGGCCAGAAAAACGCCGTTTTCCTCCGCACAGTTGACCACTCCCCCTTTGGGCGAGAAAGCGCCGACGATCGGGAAGTACAGAGAGAGGGAAAGAGCCCCCCAGAGCAATATAAATAGAAGTTTGTTCATATATAAGATTATAACAAAAATAAAAAGCCCTCCGCATGGAGGGCTTAAAAAAGTGGCGCGAGAGACGAGACTTGAACTCGCAACCTCCGCCGTGACAGGGCGGCGCTCTAACCAGTTGAGCTACTCCCGCGCGCTAATTTCAGTGTTATGGGAGAGATTATATTCATTTGACTTTTAAAAGTCAATATCTCTCCCATTAACCAAGGACGCTTCAGGCCTTATTTTTCCTTGCGCTGCATGACAGCGTTCAGGTCGATGCCGGACGTGAAGGGTTCCTGCGGCGCGTTGCTGGGAACACTTTCCTCAGCGGGGGCGCTTTCGGTCGTTTCAGGAGCGGCTTCGGGAGCGGTCTCGCGTTCGTATTCCTTCAGGCTGACGGCAATCTTGCGGTCAGTGGGGTCGATCCTGACGATCTTGCCGGTGACTTCCTGGCCGACCTGGACGACTTCCTTCACGTTCTGGACCTGGTTCTGGCTCAGCTCGGAAATGTGGATGAGGCCTTCGATATCGTTGTCAAGCTGAATGAAGGCGCCGAACGTCGTAAGGTTCGTGATCTTGCCGGTAACGGTGTCGCCTTCGCGATAATGATCGTAGATGTGATCCCAGGGGTCTTCGGTAAGCTGCTTCAGACCAAGGGCGATCTTCCTGTCTTCCGTGTTGATGTTCAGAACGACCGCTTCGACCACTTCGCCCTTCTTCAGAACTTCGGAAGGATGATTGATCTTGCGGGTCCAGGACATATCGGAAACATGGATGAGGCCGTCGATGCCGTCTTCCAGTTCCACAAAGGCGCCGTAAACGGTGAGGTTGCGGACCACGCCTTTGATCTTGCCGCCGATGGGATAACGCTCGTTGATGGTTTCCCAAGGATTGCTGTGCGTCTGGCGGAGGCCGAGGGAGATCTTCTGATCGTCGGTGTCGATGGAGAGAACGGCCGCCTTGACGACGTCGCCGACCTGGACGAATTCAGAAGGATGATTGACCTTGCGGGTCCAAGAGAACTCGGAGATGTGGATGAGGCCTTCCAGGCCTTCTTCCAATTCCACAAACGCGCCGTAAGGCAGCAGATTGACGACTTTGCCTTCCACGACGGTGCCGGCAGGATACTTCTTATCGACATCCAGCCAGGGGTTCGGGGTCATCTGCTTGATGCCGAGGGAAACGCGTTCCTTATCGTAATCGATGCCGATGATCATAACGTCTATCTCTTTGCCGACTTCCAGGATCTCGGAAGGATGATTGATGCGGCCCCAGCGCATATCGGTGAGGTGCAAAAGACCGTCTATGCCGTCCAGATCGATGAAGGCGCCAAAATCGGTGATGTTCTTGACGGTGCCCTTCTTGATGTCGCCGACCTTGATCTGATCAAGGAAGGAGCGGCGCTTAAGGGAGCGCTCTTCGTCAAGCAGCTCGCGGCGGGAGACCACCACGTTCTTGCGTTCGTGATTGACCTTGATGACTTTGACTTCGATCTCCTGACCGATAAAGTCGTCGATATTCTTGGTGTTCTGGAGAGAAAGCTGGCTGGCGGGCAGGAAGGCTTCGATGCCGATGTCGACCATAAGGCCGCCTTTGACTTTCCTTCTGATGATACCTTTGACGGGCTTGCCGTCGTCGCAGGCAGCGAGCGTGGCGTCCCAGGAACGCTGACGGTCGGCTTCTGCCTTGGACAGGCGGATGTTGCCGTGCTCGTCTTCCTTGCTGACTAAAAAGACGTCGACAGTGTCGCCAACCGCCAGGTTCGGCGTATCGGCGAACTCTTCGCGGGGCAGAACGCCCTCGGATTTATAACCGACATTGACGATAACGTGAGTCGGGGTGATGTTCACGACTCTGCCCTGGATGATGGTGTTTTCCGTAACGGAACGGAAAGTGCCGTCATACATGGCGCGCATATCCTCGTCAGAGAATTTTTCGTAGTTGGAGGATTCCTTGATACCGTACTGTTCGAGATCGATCTTCAGGTCATCCATTTCTTCAAAAGAATTTTGATTCATAGTTTTAGGTTGGGTTGATTGTTAAGTTAGTTCATGGACATAGTTCCACTGAATAGGTAGATGATTTTACCACAACCCTTCCTAAAACTCAAGAGTAAGGAACTTTGGCTCGGCTTCTACGCCTGGAGCCTTTTTCTCAGGGAGCCCAAAATAATGCTCAAAAAGGAAGCGAAAGCCAAAAGGAAAGGATAGTAAATACAGCCTACAAGGCCCAATCCGCTGAATTCGGCCCCGGCGCTCCTGGCGATGCCTGTCGCCATAAGTATCTGCGCGCCGTAAGGTATTATCCCTTGCACGAAACAGCCGGCGATATCGACTATTCCGGCCAGCCTCACGGGATCGGCCTTGAATTTTCTGCCCAGCTGTTTGACGACCGGGCCGGCTATGACGATGGCGACCGTATTGTTCGCCGTAAAAAGATTGACAAGCGCAGTCAGGAAAAAGGCCCCGAATTCACAGCTCTTCTGCCCTTTGACCTTCCCGGCAATGGCGTTCGTCAGCCACTCAATTCCTCCCGCCTCGCTTACAAGATTGAAAAGTCCTCCCGACAAAAGCGCTATCGTCAGCGTCTCGCTCAAGTTGAGCGTCCCCTGCCCGGCCGTTTCCAAAGCTCCCCAGAAATTAAGAGGCCCGAAA
>JAFSWV010000028.1 GCA_017444325.1 bacterium
CCTTCTGCACGAGAAACCCTTCGCGGGCGTCAACGGCAGCGGCAAGCACAACAACTGGTCGATCGCCTACGGCGGCACGAACCTCTTCGACCCGGGGACAGACCCTCACCAGAACGCCATCTTCCTGACCATGCTCTGCGCGGTGATCGAGGCCGTCGACAAGCATGCCGACCTTATCAGGGCCGCGGTCGCCAGCGCCGGCAACGACCACAGATTGGGCGCCAACGAAGCGCCTCCGGCGGTCATCTCCATTTACCTGGGCGACCAGCTGGCCGACATCGTGCGCCAGCTTGAGGAAGGCAAGCCGAAACGCTCCAAGCACGCCTCGGCCATGAAGATCGGTGTGGACACCCTGCCGCCTTTGCCGAAGGACGCCACGGACCGCAACAGAACCTCGCCATTCGCCTTCACCGGCAATAAATTCGAGTTCAGGGCGCCCGGTTCCTCCGCATCCTGCGCCGGACCGAACATCGTCCTTAACACCGTGGTGGCCGAGGCCGTGGAACGCATCGCCTCCACCATGGAAAAGGAAGACGTGGTTGGCAAGAACGAACCCGGCAAGCACACGGTGCGCTTCCATGAGGTCCTGCAGGACATTCTGAAGAAGATCATCAAAGAACACAAGAAAGTCCTCTTCAACGGCGACGGCTACAAGTCCGATTGGCTTTTGGAAGCGGAGAAGAGGGGACTGCCCAACACCGCCAAGACGCCGGACGCCCTGAAGGCCTTCACCAAAAAAGAGAACGTGGAAGTCTTCGCGAAGGCGGGAGTCTTCAGTGAGCGCGAAATGACCTCGCGTTACGAGATCGCCCTCGAGGACTACAAGACCAAGATCATGATCGAGGGCAACTGCGCCCTGGAAATGGTCGACACCATGATCATCCCGGCCATCAAGTCGGAATATAAGGAAAGCTTGGAAGCCCTGAAGAAAGCCGGCGACTGCGGCGTGGCCTGCGGCACGGAATCTCTTAGAGACCAGGCGGTGCTGTTCGGCAGCGGGCTCGACACCCTAAGACGCCAGAGAGACAAGCTTGAGGAAGCGATCTCCCAGGGCAAGAGCTGCGAGACGATCTCCTCCATGGCGGCTCTCAGGGCCACGGTGGACAATCTCGAAAAGCACGTTTCCGACGAAAAGTGGCCGCTTCCCAAATATCGCGAGATGCTCTTCATCTACTGAGGACAAAATGTCAGAACAAATCAAGCATGAGTGCGCGGTAGCGCTTCTTTGCCAAAGAGAGAGCGGACTTGATCCCAAGTCCGCTCTCAATAAACTAATAATCCTCCTGGAAAAACAGCACAACCGCGGACAGGACGGAGCGGGAGCCGCGTTGATAGACCCCGATCCCGTTCCCGGGAAAGCGGCCTACCTTTTGAAAAGATCCGCTTCGGAAAACCCGCTGGGCGACTTGGTCAGCTATTGCCACAAATTCAATGGCGACCTTAAGCCCAGCGTTTTTTTAGGACACTTGCGCTACGCCACCTACGGCCGCCACGACGAGAATTTCTGCCATCCCTTCCTGCACAAGGAGGCGGAGCTTAAGAAGACGCTCTTTTTGGCGGGCAACTTCAACTTAACGAACACCAAGTTGCTTTTCGAGGCTTACGCTAAGCTTGGCAAACATCCCGACAACATGGCGGACGGCTACCTTATGTGCGAATGGCTCTCCTATGAGATGGAGAAGGTAAGGAAGGCCGGCGCGAAAGGGGAGAAGGCTATCCTTGTTTCCGCCCTCAAGGATCTTCTGCCAAGATTGGACGGCGCCTACACGCTCTGCGGCGCCTTGGCCAGCGGCTGGAGTTTCGTCGTGAGGGACGCCAACGGGATCAGACCCTGCTTCTATTACCTCAACAAAGAATACGCGGTGGCCGCTTCCGAACGTCCCGCCATCCAGGCGGCCTTCAACATCCCGAGCGCGGAAGTGAAGGAACTGCCTCCCGGCAAACTGATGCTCGTTTCCCCGAAGGGCCAGGTCTCCTTCGTTCAGATATTGGAGCCTCTGGAAAAGAAGAGCTGCGTTTTCGAGCGCATCTATTTTTCCCGCGCCAACGACGCCCTCATCCACAAGGAAAGGAAGGCGCTGGGCGCGGCTTTGGCCAAGCCGATCCTTGAGGCTGTCGATTACGACCTCGAGCACACCTTCTTCAGCTACATTCCCAATTCCGCTCAGGTCGCTTTCCACGGGCTTCTGGAAGCGCTCTTCAACGAGGGCTTGGCGGAGGGGCGCCCGGTCAGGTTCGGCCAGATCGCCGTCAAGGACGCCAAGTTCAGGACTTTCATCGCGGACGCCGCCAGCAGGGCGGAATTCTACCAGCACATCTACGACGTGACCTACGGACTCATTGAGCACGACGTGGACACGCTGGTGGTGCTGGACGATTCCATAGTAAGGGGCAACACCATGAAGAACGCCATCCTGCCCATGCTCGACAGGCTCAGGCCGAAAAAAGTCATCATCGCTTCCAGCGCGCCGCCGATTGCTTTCCCGGATTGCTACGGCATCGACATGAGCTCCCTGGAGGAACTCATAGCCTTTAGGGCGCTCATCAAGTTAAGGAAGGGGAAAGCGCCTCTTACCCCGGACAGTTTGAGAAAAGCCTATAATAGTATACCGCTTAAAAAACTTTCCCAGACGATCGCGGACCTTCTGAGACCGGAAGGCATGAAGGCGAAAGTGGAGGTCATTTTCCAGACTTTGCCTGACCTTAAGAAATGCTGCCCGGACGCTGCGGGGGACTGGTACTTCACCGGCAATTATCCCACGCCGGGCGGGGAGAAAGTTTTGCAGCAGGC
>JAFSWV010000029.1 GCA_017444325.1 bacterium
TGGCCGCCAGCTCGGTGGTCCTAACTTCGCGCAAAGCTTCCTAAGGCAGAACATATGAACTTCTTTTCCCAGAAATTTCTGACTTCCGCAGTAGGGCTCATAGCTCTGCTTGCGGTCATCATCATCGTGAATTTTGTCGCCGCCAATCTCTATTTCCGCTGGGACATTACCGAGGCAAAAACTTACAGTCTGACGGACGGCACGAAAAAAATGCTAAGCGACCTCGACCAGGACGTCATGCTGAAACTTTTCTATTCCTCCAGTTTGAGAGGGCAGCCTTCCCAGATCAAGGCTTTCGCCGGGCGCGTCAAGGACCTCCTGAAGGAATACGAGAACGCCTCCAAGGGCAGCGTGAAAGTGGAAGTGCTTGATCCGAAGCTCGACTCCGACGAAGAGGAATGGGCTCTGAAGTACGGCCTCAGGAGAGTCGGCTTCAGCAGCGACCCCTCGGCTGACGGCTACTTCTACTTCGGCATCGTGGCGGAAGCGCTCGACCAGAACGCCGCTCTGCCGATCGTTGACATCAGCCGTGAGCGCTATCTCGAGTACGACGTCTCCCAGCTGATCTACCAGGTGTTTAATCCGCAGAAGAAGACCATCGGCGTGATCAGTTCGCTTCCCATCACGGGCACCGACAAGGACGACATGTACGGCCGCAATTCCAAGGGCGTCAATCAGCCCTGGATCATAGTAAACGAACTGAAGCGCAATTACGTCGTCAAGAATATCAAGCCCGACAGCCCCGTGAACCTTGACGGCGTGGACATCCTTTTGGTCGTGCATCCCAAAGCCTGGCCGGACGAAACGATGATCGCCATTGACCAGTACGTCATGAAGGGAGGCAAAGTCATCTTCTTCGTCGACCCTTTGTGCACCGCCGACAGGGACGAGCACAGTCCCATCATGCCGTTCGGCGCTTCCGACGCCAACGTTCTCTTCGAGAAATGGGGCTTTTCCGTCGATCCCGAAAAAGTCGTGGCTGACCTTGATCATCCCACGATCTTAAGCAGCCAGAGCGGCGGCCAGGAGAAGAATCCTTTGTGGATCAGCGCGAGCGGCGAATGCTTCAATTCTAGCGAGATCATGACGGCCCAGCTCGACCGCATGCTGCTTCCCCTGACGGGCGCCATCATTAAAAAGCAGGACGCCAAGACGACCTTGACTCCGCTTGTCTCCACCAGCCTTTCCGCCTCTCTCATCGCTAAAACGGAAGTCTTCCAGGAAGCCAGCGACTTAAGGATGAACTTCAATTCTGACGTCAAGAATTACCCGATGGTCGCGAAAGTGAGCGGACAATTTGAGAGCGCCTATCAGGGCATGACAAATTTGCTCTCCTATTCCGAGAGCGACAACACGATCGTGGTCTTCGCCGACGTGGACGTACTCTGCGACCAGTACAACATCAGGACCGTCGGCTTCATGGGCATGCAGGCCTACCAGCCGCTCAACAACAACTACACGCTTATCCTGAACGCCATCAATCAGCTCAGCGGCGACCAGAATCTTATCGCCATCAGGGCCCGCGACAGCTACGAAAGACCCTTTACGGTCGTGCAGGATCTCGAGAAGAAGGCCCAGAACGAATGGCTCTCCAAGGAACAGGCCCTTTCCCAGCAGTATGAGAATCTGCAGCGCCAGCTCTTCGAACTGCAGCAGCAGAAGGACGATTCTCAGCGCATGATAATAAGCCCCGAGCAGGAGAAGAAGATCAAGGAGTTCCAGAATCAGCGCCAGCAGATTGCCAGAGAGCTGAAGCAGGTCAGGAAGAATCTGAACCGCGACAAGGAAAAGCTGGGCTTCTATCTTAAGCTCTTCAACATTGCGCTTGTTCCCGCCATCGTCTGCCTGATCGGCATCTTCCTTGCGATCCGTCACCAATACAGAGTTAAACAGAGATAAATTATGAACGCGAAAACCACGCTAATACTTCTTCTGATCGCCCTCCTCGGCTTGGGCGGCATTTTCGCTTACAAGGAATACAAAAAACTTTCCGCCAGGTCTGAGCGCAAGCTCGGCGACACGATCTACAAAGATTATCCCGTAAACGACATCACCAAAGTCACGCTGAAAAACAACAAGAGCGAAGTTACGATAGAGAAGGAAGGCAACTTCTGGGTCGTGAAAGACGGAAGCAACTTCCGCGCCAAATATTCCATGCTCGCCAATCTGCTCGCCGAGATCTACGCGATGAAAGCCGGGCAGGTGATCAACGTCAGGAAATCCGGTTACCAAAAGATGAGCGTGGCGGATCCCGACGAAGTGACGACCAACGCCGGACTGCGCGTCGAGACTTTCCTTCCCGACGGCAAAAAAGCCTCTTCCTTTATCCTGGGCCGCACGAAAATGCACAGCACGGACGACGAGATGACCGCCCGGTCTTTTTCTGTGGAATCTTTGTTCGTCGGCCAGTACGTGCGCTTGACTGACGAGGAAAAGCCGATGCTGGTCAGGAACATCTTCCGAGTCAACGCGGATCCCAAAGATTGGCGCGATCCCTTCATCCTGGAACTGAAAAAAGATGACATCACGAAGATCACGGGCCCCGACTACACCCTCGTTGCCAAGGAAGGGGAAAGCAATTTAGTCCTGGAAGACGGGACGCAGCCTAATTCCGGAGCGCTTCTGAGACTGACGGGAACGCTCTCGCGCCTCGAAGCGCAGGAAGCTACTGACAGCAAGATCGAAAACGGCCATAAACTGACCGTCGATCTTTCTTCCGGCGCAAGCTATGCAATTACCGGAAGCAGCGAGGACGGCAAGGATTCTCTGCTTTCCGTCAAGGCTTCTTTCACCGCCCCCGACCGCGGCACCAACGAGGTCACCAGAGCGGAAAAGGACGCCGATCTGAAAGCGGCCGACGAAGCGAACCAGTATAACGAATGGTACGGCAGATTCGCTTACAAAGTGGACAAGGCTACCTTCCAGAAGCTCTTCATCAACGAGGAAGGGCTGAAAGAGCCCGAGAAGTCGGACAAACCGGAAGCTGAGAAGCCCGCCAATCCTTTCGATGCTCTTGAAGACGTCGAAGAAGACGATGCCTGATGGAGATCAAAGGCACAAAGATCATTTTGCGCGAGCAAAGGGCCGAGGACGCCAAGTTCTTTGCCCATTGGTTCAATCAGCCCAAAGTCATGTTCCAATGCGGCTTCACTGAGCCGACCGACGAGGAAAAAGAGAGAACAAATATCCTCATCAATCACAGAAGGGAAGACGCTCTCTGGTTCACCATTACTGATCTTGAGGGAAACATCATCGGCGAAACAGGCCTTCTCAGAATGTTCCCGGCTTGGCATTGCACCGACCTCTCGATCATTATTCCCGACCCAAAGAAGCAACACCAGGGCTACGGCTCGGAAGCCATCCGTAAAATACTCGACATTGCCTTCCACCAATACGAAATGAATCGCGTCTCGATAGGAGTCGTAGCCCTGAATACAAACGCCCTATCTTTTTACAAGAAGATCGGCTTTAAAGAAGAAGGCATCCAAGAGCAAGGCTACTATTACGAAGGCAAATACAGCGATTTCGTAATGATGCGCATTTTACGCCAAGAATGGAAGTAATCGCTTCGGAGCAAAGTGCGACGTACGCCCCTAAGCGAACTCACGGAGGACGCTAATCAAGGCCATGCGCGCGTAGTCCGTGAGCGGGGGGCGTACGTCGACTTTGCGACGATTAGATTACATTACCTTTGGCGGCGCAGTACACTGCTTCGGCGACCGCGCGGGTCACTTCGCGGTCAAGAGCGGGCGGGATCACGTAGTCCGGCTTCAGCTCGTCGGGGCTCACCATGTTGGCGATAGCCTGGGCGGCAGCCAGCTTCATTTCTTCTGTGATCTTCTTGGCGCGGGCGTCGAGAGCGCCGCGGAAGATGCCCGGGAAGGCCAGGACGTTGTTCACCTGGTTCGGATAGTCGGAACGGCCCGTGCAAATGACCAAGGCGCCGGCTTCCTTCGCCAGATCGGGATCGATCTCAGGTGTCGGGTTAGCGCAGGCGAAGATCATGGGATCTTTGGCCATGGTCTTGACCATTTCCGGCTTCAGGATGTTGGGGGCGGAAACGCCGATGAAAAGGTCGGCGCCTTTGACAGCTTCCGCCAGGCCGCCTGTGCCTTTGTCGCGGACCGCGAAATCAAGAAGCTCGGCGCGCTTCGGGTCTAAGGTCATGTGCTCTTTGCTGATGATGCCCTTGGTGTTCAAAAGCGTGAAATCCCTGGCGCCGTTGGCGTACAAAAGGCGGGCGATGGCGGTTCCGGCCGCGCCCACGCCGTTGATTACGATCTTGAGGTCTTCCAGTTCCTTGTCCGCCAGCTTAAGGGCGTTGTAGAGCGCCGCCAGCGTTACGACGGCCGTGCCGTGCTGGTCGTCGTGGAAGACGGGAATGTCGAGTTCGTTGATAAGGCGGTCTTCGATCTCAAAGCAGCGGGGGGCCGAGATGTCTTCCAAGTTGATGCCGCCGAAGACCAGGGAAATGTTCTTTACGGTAGCGATGAATTCCTCGACGTTCTGGGTGTTGACGCAGATGGGAAAGGCGTCAACGTTGCCGAAAGACTTGAAGAGCACGGATTTTCCCTCCATGACGGGAAGACCCGCCAGGGGACCGATGTTGCCCAATCCCAGTACCGCCGAGCCGTCCGTTATGACGGCCACCATGTTCCATTTCCTGGTGTAGCGGTAAGCTAAACTGGGATCATCCTTGATCTCCAGGCAGGGAGCGGCCACGCCGGGAGTGTAGGCCGTGCTGAGGTCGTCCTTGTTTTCCAAGGGGCAGAGAGGCGTAAGGCTTATTTTGCCGCGCCATTCTTCATGCTTCTGAAGCGCCAGAGAGAAATAATCCATATATCCTTCCTTTTTGATTGTTCACGAACACACTTTGGAAATTATACCATTTTGGTAAAATATAAAGATAGTAAAATTTAACTTCAAAACGAGGGTCTCTTATGCCGAAAGCAAAAAAAGCAAAAGTATATTTCACGTCCGTCAGGACGAAAGTCGGCACAAGCCTTTTGGACAAATTATCCCTGCTTTTAGACAAGGCCGGGTTCAAGGAACTTGATCTGGAAAGGAAATTCGTGGCCATCAAGATCCACTTCGGAGAAAGGGGAAACCTCGCTTTCCTAAGGCCCAATTTCTCAAGAGTGGTGGTTGAGAAGGTCAAGGAAATGGGCGGGAAGCCCTTCCTGACCGACTGCAGCACGCTCTATGTGGGCTCCAGGAAGGATGCCATCGAGCATCTGGAGACCGCCATGATAAACGGCTACGTCCCGGCGGTGACGGGCTGCCCCGTCATCATGGGCGACGGCCTTAAGGGAACGGACGACGTGACGGTCCCCATCGAGGGCGGCGTGGTCCTGAAGGAAGCCATTATCGGCCGTACGATCATGGACGCGGACGCCATCATCTCCGTGGCCCATTTCAAAGGGCATGAGATGTTAGGCTTCGGCGGCGCGATCAAGAACCTCGGCATGGGCTGCGGATCCAGAGCCGGGAAAAAAGTCATGCACAGCGACGGGATTGTCCAGGTGGACGGCGAACGCTGCATTGGCTGCGGCAAGTGCTTCAAGATCTGCGCGCACGGAGCGCCGAAGATCACGAACAGGAAATGCAAGATCCAGGAGAACGTCTGCGTAGGCTGCGGCCGCTGCATCGGAGTCTGTCCCACGGACGCCATAGGGCCCATGTGGAGCGCCAAGGCCGGCTCGGTCGACATGAAGACGACGGAATACGCCAAGGCGGTCGTCCAGGGCCGTCCGCAGTTCCATATCAACTTCGTCATTGACGTCTCACCCTTCTGCGACTGCCATGGGGAGTACGACGCTGCGATCGTTCCCGACGTCGGCATCTTCGCCTCATTTGTTCCGGTGGCGGTGGACCAGGCTTGCGTGGACGCCGTTTTGGCGCAGCCTGTCATTGGAAACAGCTATCTTGGGCAGAGCAAGGTCAAAGGCCGAGACCACTTCGGCAAGGTCTCCCCGGACACGGACTGGAGGATCCAGCTGGAGCACGGCGAAAAGATCGGTTTGGGAACCAGAAAATATGAACTCATAAATGTCGGTGATTAAGATGAAAAAATTATCTTTGCTTCTTCTTTCTGTACTGCTTTACGGCTGCGCCTCAGCCACTACGCAGATCACGACCGTCTATCAGCTCAACAACCCGATCTATAAAGTGGGCGGAAGCGAACAGACGGAATCCTACGCCGCGGCCAAGAAGCGCTTCATGTACGCGAAAATGGTGCCGTACTCCTCTGTTGAGGAGCTTTTCCCGGCTTTGCAGACAGAGAAGGTCGATGCTGTGGTCTTCGACAAGCCGAGCCTCGACCACGCCGCCAGCCTCTATAAGGAAGCTTTCGTCGTCCTGCCGGAGTCCTTGGCCGACGGACACGTCGCCATCGCCTCCTCTCACCAGAAGAAAGAGCTGATGAATCAAGTGAACGCCTTTATCAAGAAATATAAAGAGGACGGGACCTACGATGACATGTACAAGCGCTGGGTGAAGACCGGCCATCCTGAAATGCCGAAACTGAAGGAGCCGAAGGAGCCCAAGGGGACGCTCAAGTTTGCGACTGAGACGCTCAACACGCCCATGAACTATCTGAACGAGAAGGGCGAACTCGTTGGCTTCAACGTCGAGCTCATAAAGAGACTGGCGCTTTACCTCAACGTTAAGCCCGAGATCGTCGTCATGGATTACGACAAACTCTATGACGCCGCCGCGACGGGGAAAGTTGACCTGGCGGTCGCCAGCATGGACGTGACCGACGTCATGAAAGGATACGTGCTTTTCTCCGACGAATACATCGACTGCCCGGTGGCGGTCATGGTGCGCAAGGAAAAGAAGTAAAATGGCTTTTTCATTTTTAAGCAAGCTTTTCGAAAAAGAACTTGTGGTGGTCTCCGGGCTGCCGCGCTCCGGGACGTCGATGATGATGAAGATGCTGGAAGCGGGCGGCATTCCGCCGCTGCAGGACAACATCAGGACGGCCGATGAGGACAATCCCAAGGGCTACTACGAATTCGAGAGAGTGAAAAAGCTTCCTAACGACACGGCCTGGATGCCCGAGGCGGTCGGCAAGGCGGTCAAGATCATTGCTCTCCTTCTGACCAAGCTTCCCCTGAAGGGCTACCGCTACAAAGTGCTTTTCATGCGCCGCGATATTGAGGAGATCATGAAGAGCCAGAAGCAGATGCTTATAAGAAGGGGAGAGAGCACCGACAAGATCTCCGACGAGGAAATGATCACGACATACAACCGGCACCTCTCCGAAGTTTTGAATTTTCTGGAAGCCAATTCCTGCTTCACGGTCTTCTTCGTGAACTACAACGACCTTATGCGCGATCCCGAGGACTGGGTGCCTAGGATCGCCGCATTCCTTGGAAAAGAAATGGATACCGCCGCTATGAAGGCCGTGGTCGATCCCAAACTCTACCGCAACCGCAGCTAAATCTATGCCTCCACATTTTCACGGCGGATCGCAGGGCGATAGGATAACCAAAGCGGGGATGAAGATCCTAATGGGGTACGTGTGGCAGTACCGCTACCGTTTCCTTCTGGGCGTATTGGGGCTTGCCTGCATTGACCTTGCGGTGCTTTTGATGCCGCACTTCATCGCTTTGGCTTTCGACGCGCTCTCCGACGGCACGGCCACCAGGGAACTCTTAAGAAAGCTCTGCCTCACCATGATCGCGATCATGACCTGCGGCATTTTCTTCCGTTTCCTGTGGCGCTACTGTTTTTCCGGCGTGGGATTAAAGATCAACCGCGATCTCAGGCAGAAGATCTTCGATCATCTGCAGACGATGCCGCCCGAGTATTTCGATAAGCACAGGGTGGGCGACCTGACCGCGCACATGACCAACGACGTGCAGGCGGTAGAGCATTCCGTGGCCTTCGGCATGCTGGCGGGCGCCGACTCCCTGGTCATGGGCGGCATGATCATAGTTCTGATGCTCCAGGAAAACTGGAAGCTGGCGCTTCTCGTGCTCATTCCCGCGCCGATCATCATGATCGTCGTGAGAGTGATAGGCCGCCAGATCAGGATCCTTTTCGGCAAAGTGCAGGAATCCTTCTCCGCTATGAACGAAAGGGCCCAGGAGATCTTCGCCGGAATCATGGTGGTCAAGGCTTATGGCGATGAGGAGGCCTCGCTGGGGAGTTTCGGCAAAGAAGGAAAAGCCTACGTTGACAACAGCATCTCCTTGGTCAGAAAATGGGCGATGATGGGTCCTCTGATCATGGTGGTCTCCAACCTTTGCATGGCGCTTTTATTGTGGTTCGGCGGAAAGCGCATCATAATGGGCGAAATGCCCTTGGGCACTTTCACGAAATTCTACATGTACCTTGGCACTATGACCTGGCCCATGATCGCCATCAGCGAAGTGATAAACCACCTGGAAAGAGGCTGCGCATCCGCTGAGCGCATCCAGACGATCCTTGAGGAGGAAAGCGCCATCAAGGACGGCAGCGAAGAAGTTAAGGGAGAAACGCTCCTTGAAATAAAGGATCTCACTTACAAGTATCCCGGCGCTATAAAGAACGCCCTGGAAAACATCACCTGCCACGTGGCGGAAGGGGAGACCTTGGGCATCGTGGGAAGGACGGGCTGCGGCAAGACGACGCTGGTCGATCTCTGCATGCGCCTCTACAGTCCTCCTCCGGGCACGGTCTTCCTTAACGGGAAGGACGTGGCGGAATACAAGCTCGACGAACTGAGGGGCGTCTTCGGCTACGTGCCCCAGGAACCGTTCCTCTTCAGCATGACGATTAAAGACAACATCCGTTTCGCCAGGCCGGAGATGGACGACGAGGAAGTAATGTACTGGGCGAAGAAAGCCTTCATTCACGACGACATCATGCGCTTCAACGACGGCTACGACACCTGGGTGGGGGAGAGAGGTGTGACTTTGTCCGGCGGACAGAAACAGAGGATCGCCATCGCCAGGGCGCTCTCACTGCGTCCTAGAATACTTGTGCTGGACGACGCGCTCTCCGCGGTGGACGCGGAAACGGAAAGCGAGATCCTCCGTGAACTCGGCGAGATCAGGGGCAAGTCCACCAATATCATCATCGCTCACCGTCTCTCCGCCGTCAAGAA